>NZ_FQVG01000003.1 GCF_900129265.1 Caloramator proteoclasticus DSM 10124
TATACAAATGCTTGTACTGAAGGCTTTAATAACAAAATTAAAGTTATTAAAAGAAATGCCTTCGGCTTTAAAAACTTTGATAGGTTTAGAAATAGAATTCTTCATTGCTGTAATTAAAGTAAATTATAATACCAAATTTTAGAAAACCAACTCCCGTTGGTCTTTTTGTCCTGCAATTTTTTGCAGGGGACTCTCCCCCATCCAACCTATCTTTATAAAATCACTCTCAAACAAGAAAGGACAGGCATTCTAATTGAATACCCGCCCCAACAATTGACAAAGAGCCAATTAATAGAGGCTGAAATTTATCAGCCTCTATTAATAACATACTTTTTTGAAGATTTTCTTAAAATAAACATACCAGTTATTATTAATGCTAAAGATATAAATACTACTCCTTCTAATGGGAATCCACCTGTTTTTGGAAGTTTATCATTTTCATTCTGTTTGTCATCAATTTTTCCATTATCCTTTTGCTCTTTTTCTTCTTTATCCTTTACGTCTTCTTTAATTTCAATCTTTTTATTTGTTATTATATAATCGCTGCAGTGAGTTATTACAAATGTAACTACTCCATTTTCAAAGGTACATTCAATTTCTTCAAACTTTTGTGTTGCTGGATTAAAGTAATATACATAAGCTTTCTTTTCACTAAACTTATCATTATCTACTTTAACAGATACCTTTACATCAGTTCCAACTAAAATTCCAAAGTTACTCTTAATATTTAATGGAATATAGTAGCTATTTTTAAGTAGCTTATTTATCACATCAATATTATCCAATTTTTCTTCAACTGAAAGTTTTAGGTCTCCATCTACATTAATTACAATATCCTTTGCATTAAATTTAAACTCTACTCCATCTACATCTACAACAAGTGTCAAATTCTTAGTTGCTGCCAATGATAATACATCCCTTAATACCTTATCATCATTTAATCTTACTTTAACCTCTGAACCTTCCTTAGTATCGTTACTTAATATAGTATTAATATCTTCCATTGCATTTTTTACTTCTTTTTTATTCACTATAAAACTTGGATCATATGCATCCTTTAACTTTTCTGAATCAACAGCAACCTGTCTAAAGTTATCTACTAATACAACACCTTGTTTTTCTAAAACTTGTACATTAACCTTACCATTTTGTACAGTATATTCTCTTCCAGTAACAGCATCTGTTAACTTACTTATATTTTGTGGTACATCTAATTCAATTGTTTTTGTTTCACCATTATTTATTAATACAAAGGCAGTTTCATTTTTTAGTGTTCTCTTAAAGGCAAATACACCATCAAGTTCTATCGGTGATATTTCTCCTGTTCTTAACACTTCATAAGTATTTCTCATATTTGCAAGTTTAGCATACCATTCAACCATATCCTTGTCGCCCTTACCCCAAGGGAATGCCCTTCTGTTATCTGGGTCATCTGCACCTGCTTGTGCTGCTTCATCTCCATAATAAATAACTGGTGCACCTGGGTAAGTCATCTGCATTAGTACAGCAAGCTTTAGAAGCTTCTTTGCATTTTCAGTTGGAGCCTCTGCAACAGCCTTTTGGCTCTTTTCGTAACCATCAAAAGCAGAAATTGCCCTTTGTGTGTCGTGGGAATCTATTAAGTTAAACATCGCATAGAAGGCTTCCTTTGGATATTGCTCTCTCACTAACTCTAAGACTTCCATTGTTTCTTTTGCATCCTTTTTACCCATTAGATAATCTAAAACAGCAGCTCTAAATCTATAGTTCATAACAGAATCATACATATCTCCAAGTAAGTATCTTGATGCATCGTCCCATATTTCGCCTATTATTACATTGTCGCCCTCTTCCTTTACTGCCCTTCTAAAATGCTGCCAAGTTTCATCTGATACTTCATTTGCCACATCAAGTCTCCAACCGTTTGAACCTTGTCTTAACCAGAATCTTGAATTTGAATCTTGTCCATCTATTATTTCATCTGCCCAAGACTCAACCTTATACTCTGAACCATTTAATGCCTGAATTACTGGCATCGAATCGAATCCCCACCAGCCTTCATAGGCATAATGTTCATTCTTTGTACCTACATCAACTTTTCTATTTTCAATCTTAAACCAATCCTTATAATGGAAATCAGTTATTCCAATTGATCTAAAGTAATCTTGAACTTGTTTTTCTGCCTCTTGTTGAGTTAGTCCCTTTTCGTTCATTAAGTCGTAAACCCTTGACCAATATTGGTATGCACCAAGTGGTTTACCCTTTGTCATATGTTTACCATACCTATCAAAGTAAATTGAGTCGTCTGAAACGTGGTTAAATACTCCATCTAATATTATTTTCATTCCTCTTTGCTTTGCCTTATTTGCAAGTTCTACAAAGTCATCCATTGAACCAAGTAGTGGATCAAGTTCTCTATAGTCTGTTGCATCATATCTGTGGTTTGAAATTGATTTTGATATTGGGTTAAAGTATAGAACATTTACACCTAAAGATTGTAGGTAGTCAAGCTTTTGAATAACTCCTCTAATATCTCCACCATACATTTCATTACACCATTCACCATCGCCCTTGGTTCCTTTATAACCATCATTGTTTTCTATTGAAGGAACCTCAGGTATTGCATACCAATCTTCATAGAACTCGTATGGCAAGAAACCTCTTGCTAATTTCTGTGCATAATCATTATTTTTATCTCCATTGTAGAATCTATCAGGGAATATGTGATATATAACAGCATTCTTCATCCAGTCTGGTGTCTTGTAATCATTTAAATAAACATTTAAACCATAGTACATTACCTTGCCAAGCTCATCTGCCTTACCCCTACCGTAAAGACCATCATCATCACCGTAGGCCTTAACATCTGAACCATTGGATACTATAAAATAGTATTTATACATTCCCTTTTCATTTGGAGTAAATTTTGCTGTCCATAGGTAATATTCATCCTTTTGTTCCCTTGTCATATCAAAACTTAATTGTCCATTTGGAGTAAATACAACAAGCTTTGCCTGTGCTATATCTCTACCTGTCTTTAGTCTAAGTGTTACCTCTTCACCAACCTTTACTGCACCAAATGGAACCTTATATTCACTGCTTCTTGAATCATAGAAAATTTTAGACACATCAATAGAACTTGAAACAGCATTATTAAATATTAAACCTGTGATTAAATCATAGCTGAATTTAACCCTTTTACCTTCTGTTAATGTAATATCTTGATATACAAATTCTTTATCGTCTACCTTAACTTTGATATTTGAATAAGTTGCTGCACCTAATTCAACTTCTGTTGAATAAACACCTCTTAACTCTAAGTCCTTCATAACATATTCTTTATTATCTATTACTAATTTTGGTCTTTCTTCATCTGATAGCCTTGGTATATATTTTGTTGAATCAGTTACTATGTGGCTTATATCAGAATAGTAGAAGGTTACATCCTGAGTCTTTGGATTTTGCATTGTTATGTTTGCACCGTTTCTTTCTCCATTGTTTCCGTAGTTTTCATTCCAAGAACCCATAGCAACTTTATATTCATATATACCTGCTGGAAGATTTTTAATTGTTAATTTATATAGATTGTCTCCTATATGCTTCATTCTTGTATTTTGATTTGATGGATCCCAGTCTCCTCCGCCTACAAAATGCTGTAGCGTACCTGCTAATATTGCTGTTCTTCCGCCAGGAACTTCAGAAAGCTCCCTAACAACCTTTGTTTCCTTTGTTAATTCAATACCTGAATTTTTATCCTTTCCCTTTAATTTTAAAACAACCTCTTCAACACCCTCTGGTAATGTTGAAACAACAAGCTTTCCATTTTCTATTTTTGCAATATTATTTGGATTTTCAACAAGGCTCCATTCAACATCTAAATAGTCTTCTACACTTCCATCTTCTTTAAGTACTCTTCCCTTTAAAGTAAGTTCTGAATCCATTTGCATTTCAAAAGGAACAAGTAGCTCAATTAATCCTGGAACATATACAACCGAATTATCAAAGGCACCATCCCCTGTTTTTCTTGGGTTTACTGGGTCAAACATCCAGTTTCCATCAACAATAAATTTATATTGATAAACTCCAGGCAATACATTATCTAAAGTTATTGTAAATATGTCTCCTTGCTTTTCAAAGGTTCTTCTTTCCTTCCAGTCTTTATCTAATATTGAACCTGCAAGTTCTACCTTCCTAACCTTTCCTGTCAAATCTAAGTAATTAAATGTAACACTTGTTCCGTTTACTACTGGACTTTTAACCCTTGCTGGAACTTTAACAACAGAATTTTTCCCACCATATCCATCATCTGCTTGGTTTGGATTTGATGGATCAGTTATCCAATTTCCATCTACTACAAATTTATATTTATATTCACCTGGGTTTAAAGTTAATTCAATACTCCAAACTCCCTTTTCATCCTTTACCATTAAATCTTTTTCTGCATTCCATCCATTAAAATCCCCAGCTAAATAAACTTTATTAGCATTATTATTTTTATATCTAAATATAACTCTTCCATCTGGATAAATTTCTGGACTTACAATAGGTGCCTCAAGACCTAATATTTCTGCAACTTTATCAGTATTATTTATGCTGTCATAAAGTTTTCTTTCCTTTACATCAGCTATGAAGTAGACTATTTTACCTTCCTTTGGTATTGTTACTCTTAAATTACCACTTGAAGGTATGCCTCCTCCATCCCAGCTGTAATTTTCACAAGCCTTATAATCAAAGGTTCTATCTTCACTTTGTGGTGCAAAATACTTTGAGAAAATAAATTTTCCTTGTCCATCTAAATAATAAAACTCAAATCCCTTAAGTGCTGCATCCCACTCTCCACTTTGAACTTCTCTTATTGGCCCAATTAGTGAAACAACAGTATTAATATCTGGATTGTTTACTGAATCTACACATAAATTTAATTCTGGATTAGCAAGGAATGTAACATTAACATTGTCTGTTAACTTATCCTTTTTAATAACTCTATTGCTTCCTTGTATTTCTCCTGCTCCCCAAACGTGGTTGTAGGCAACCTTATATTCAAAATCCTTATCCTGAGGAGTTAAAGTAAATGTACCCTTATAGAATCCTCCTCCTATATACTCAAGGTCGAAATTTGTATCTGCTGGATTCCAATCTTGTCCATTTTGTAAAAAGCCATTAAGTGTACCTACAAGTGTTGCACTGTTTTTAAATCTTTGAGATTCATTAATGGAGTCATAAACTTCCTTATTCTTTGCATCAAATCTGAAAATTACCTTAGTATTGTCAGCAGGAACCTTTAATTTTCTATTATCCCCACCTGGGATGCATCCATCCCACTTGCCATTGAAGGCAACCTTATACTCATAGTCTCCTGCTTTTTTGAAGGTTACTACCTTTTCATAGACACCATTTTGGTATAGTTTCATAAAACCTTCAGGATTTTCTGGCCTCCAGTTTGAATCCTTATTGTCGCCATCTGGAGTAAAGTTACCAACAAGTGAAACGATTAAGTCAGCAGATAAATAGTTTACCTCTGCACTTGCCCTTGGTGTTAACCTTGGAAATAGAGTAAACATAAAAAAGAACACCAATAGCCAGCTTAGAGGTTTTTTGATTTTTTGCATTTTTTAGCCCCCCTCTATGCAATCGTTTGTTCATTATAATTGTAAAGATTTTTTGAAATCTTTTCAATAATTTACAAACTTATTTTTTTAAAAAAATTAAGTTTGTAAACAATAAAAGAGTCCCATTTAAGATTTTTAATCTTACATAGGACTCTTTCAAAAATTTTTATCTACTTTTTGAAACTTTTATGCTTACAATTTCACTCAATGTTGCAACTCTAATCGGTGGTCCCCAAGTACCATATCCACTCGAAACAACGAGAGTAAAATCACCCTCCTGCATTATACCGTGGTCGATATCATATATCTTTCCTGTAATATAATTTATAGGGAAGAACTGACCCTTATGGGTGTGACCACTTAGTTGCAAATCTACTTCTGCCTCTTTTACCTCCTGTATATTTCTTGGCTGATGGTCAACTACTATTATATATTTATTTTTATCTAAACCCTCTACTAAATCCTTTATGCTCCTTCTCTCTTTTCCATTAACCCTTGATGAAGATAGGTCATCTCTACCTACTAAATATACTCCATCTACTTTCTTCACATCATCGATAATTAATCCTATACCTGCCTCACCATAACATTTTTTTACTTTTTCTATATCTCTTGATATATATTCGTGATTTCCAAGTACAGCATACACACCATATTTTGATTTTATATTCTTTAATATTTCTCCATATCTTCTTTTTTCAAAGATATCAATATCATCATCTATCAAATCTCCTGCAAATATAACAATATCAGGAGATTGTCTGTTAATTAGATTGACAAGTTTATTCAATCTTCTCTCTGTGATGATTGTTCCAAGATGAACATCACTTACCATAACTATATTCAAATCTTCATCAATCTCTTTTTTAGTTGATAATTTATATTCTGCGACTTTAGTATTTAGTGCATTTATTGTACCTACAATTATTAATAATATAATTAAGGCTGCAACAAAAATATTAGCATAGGCCAGGACTGCAGGCGTTTTATATCCCTTTATTAGGATTTTAAGTGCAAACCTTAAGATATCTACCAAAAAGAAGGCAATCATTACATAGAATAAAACAGCAATATAATAGGAACCTAAAAGGCTTATAATGTAGTTTAAATTTTTTGATAGGTATTTTCTTAAAAACCTTTCAAGTATAAAACTTAAGGACAAAAATATAATTACAACCCAATAAAGCTTTGCACTTAAAAAGGGCATTATTCTTTTTATGTTTCTAAACATTCTAAGTCCTAAATAATAATTGCCAAGTCCATATACAACAATTGTTATTAGTATAAAAAAAACTATCATAACATCTCCTCATTTGTATATATTTCCTATTTGATTATATCCAAAAACTTTACGATATATTCAGATGTTATATTCTGCTGCTCTTCTTCACTTATTTTTGCTTCCCCATCTCCCTTTTGCTTTCCATAGCTTCCAAACTGACCGTGATTTCCACCTTTTATTTCTACAAATACTGTATCATTAGGCATAATATTTTTTGAAGATTTTATTTTATCTAAGTTTGCTACTTTATCTTCACTTCCCCATATTGAAAGAGCCTTTATATCTTTATCTTTAAAATTAAATTTTTCCTGTGGATAGGATGCAAGAAGAAAAAGTCCCTTTATTTTATCTAAATGATTGTAGGCATAGTCTGATGCCATAACTCCTCCTAAAGAATGTCCTCCTATAACCCAAATGTCTATATCACTATTTTCCTTTATAACTTCCTCCGCCTTATTTTTACCAAATATCGCTAAATTAAGGGGCATAGGGGTTATAACTACCCTATAACCTTTTTCTGCAATTTTAGATGCTATCTTAATATATGCTGAAGATTCAACCTTTCCTCCAGGATAAAATATAACTCCCTTTTCTGCTTTTTTATCTAAAGGATTTATAACAATGTTTCTGTCTATTTGTATTTTTACTTTTTCATTAGATTTTATAAATGCTTCTACATCAAAATTTGGTTTGTATGCTGGAACTGCCCATACTAAAAATATAATAGTCAATATGCAAATTAAACTTAATAAGACTCCTGCAATTTTTTTAGCCTTCTTCAAATCTTCTCACCTCTTATACCTTTTCTAACCATCTCTTAAATTTATTATACTGAGATTTCTGATAAAGTTTATAAATAAAAGGAAAAATCCTATTTAATATAGAAATTATAACAAATGTTTTTGATGGATATACATATTTTTTATTTCTCTCCATACCTTTTATTATACATCCTGCAACATAGTGGGCAGACTGACTTGGGAAAGGTACTGGTGCAGTTTTTGTTGATGTTTTAAAGAAATTTGTTCTTGTTGCTATAGGATATACAATCATTAGATGACAGTTTTTATCCATCTCAAATCTGTATGCATTTTGGAAAGAATCTACTGCACTCTTTGTTGCAGAATAAAGTGCATATCCAGGAAGAGGCATCTTTGCAACAGCTGAATCGGTTATAACATACATAAAACTATTATTTTTATTTATATTTTTCATCTTCTCTAAACAATATATTGGTGCAAATACATTTGTCTTAAATATCCTTTCTATATGTTCATAATTTGCCTCTTCAATTTTTTCATAATATGCAAAACCTGCATTAGCTATAAATATATCTATTTTATCAAACAATTCTAAAGCAAAATCAAATAGTTTATCTAATTCCTCTTTATTTGAAACATCACATTGATAGGGATATACATTATTTATTTTAGGTATTTTATCTACATCCCTTGAAACAGCTATTATTTTACACCCTTTTTGTGACATCATATATAAAAGCTCAAGACCTATACCAGATGATGCACCTGTTAATATAATATTTTTACCCATTAAATTCATAATTTCATCCCCTCTATTTCAGCCTTTGGAAATACAATATTAAAATCAGTAACTTTAACAACAGCAATTGGTTTATAGTATTGTATATTAGGAAAATACTTTTCATTAATTTCTATCTGTTCTATCCTTGCAAAACTCCCCTTACCGCTGCCATAAAAATTTGTGTAATATAATTTGTCCTCTTGTTTTTGAACTAATGGAAATGGTAAAAGTTTTGTATTTACAGGAAACTTTATTTTTCCATCTTTAAAAGTTATTTTTAATATCCTTTCTTCTCCCTTTGAAAATTCTACTTGACTCACATTCCCATTTTGTTTTATGTTGCAATCCGCAATCTCCTTTGGTATAGCCCAATTCCTTATTCCATTTACAACGCTTTCTTGTGTTGTTACATATATTTTTGATATGGTATTTAATTTTTTACCATTGAATTTAAATTTCCCTGGTATAAAAAGAAGCTCCCTATACGGCCCTACATCCGACTCCTTGTAGTCCACAATCATAACACACCCTAATCCACCACAGTGACAATCCTTTAAAAAATCCTGTGAAAATATGTGATTCTTTATAAAGCTTTTTTTAAATTTATAGAGCAATATATACCCATCACCCTTTAAACTCCAAGGTGCCTCCTTATACATAAAAATCCCCCTTACATCAACTATTTAATAATTATTATATAATATTTTTTACTAAAATTGTATTAACAATTTGTGTACATAAGTACAATAACACCCAGATAATTTTAAGCATAAAGTAGCTCCAATTGTTGAGAAACCCACTTGTTAGCTAAAGTATGAAAAAGCCCTATGAAAGGATTTCAACAGGCTCTTTCGTTAGCTTTAGCAATCCTTAGCTTTTCGACTTTGAAAAAGTCCGTAATTTGGCACAGGACGTGCCGAGCCGAGCGGCCATCAGAACGATGGCATCGCGAGGGTAGGACTTTTTCAAACAAAGAAAAGCTTAGAATTGCTTAGTAAAATGAACGAATGCCTAAAAATCCTCCATAGGGCTAATCAATATATATCTTTTTCCAAAGCCTGAGCTACTATTTATAGCATAAAGTAGCTTTTAATATTTTTATAAATTATAAACATCATAATCCCCTCTATTTTCCATAACCTCAATAACAGCCCTTAGGGTGTCAAGCGAAGTTAATACTCTAATGTTTCTCTCTATTGCTCTTCTTCTTATTTTAAATCCATATCTTTCTAAATCATTACCCTTTGTCGGTGTATTTATAACTAAATTTATATTTTCTCTATCTATAAAGTTAAGTATGTCATCGTCCTTTACCAATCTTACCTCTATTCCTCCACTATTTAATGCCCTATAAGTTCCATCTGTTGCATAGATTTCACACCCTAATTTTTTCAATCTCTTGGCTAAATTGATAAATTCATATTTATCATAATCATTTACTGATGCAAATATATTTTTAATTTTTCTTATATCTAAACCTACACCTAAAAATCCCTTGTAAAGGGCTTCGTTTAAGCTTCTTCCCACACCTAAAACCTCTCCTGTGGATTTCATTTGAGGTCCTAATGCAATTTCAGCATTCTTAAGTTTTTCGGTTGAGAAAACAGGAACCTTTACTGCAACAATTTCTGCTTCTTTATATATATTCACTCCATATCCTATATCCTTTAATTTTTCCCCAAGCATTACTCTTGTTGCAACTTCAACAATCGGAACTTTTGTAACCTTGCTTATAAAAGGAACTGTTCTTGATGCCCTCGGATTTACCTCTATAACATATAGCTCATCTTGATGCTCTATAAACTGTATATTTAGCATTCCTTTAATGCCTATTGCCTTTGAAATCTTTTTTGTATATTCTAAAACCTTCTCCTTTATTTTTTGTGAAACACCCTGCGTTGGATATATTGTTATACTATCTCCTGAATGGACACCTGCACTTTCTAAATGTTCCATTATCCCCGGAATTAACACATCTTCACCATCTGAAATTGCATCAACCTCAATCTCTCTTCCACAAATATATTTATCAATAAGTACAGGGTTTTTATTATCCCTTTCAAAGGCAGACATTAAATAGAATTTAAGTTCATCTTCACTCCTTGTTATCTCCATACCCTGTCCACCAAGCACATAGGATGGCCTAACTAAAAGAGGAAAACCTATTTCTTTTGAAGCCTTTATTCCTTCCTCTACTGACCACACTGCCCTTCCCTTTGGCCTTTTTATATTTAGCCCTTCAAGAAGTTCATCAAACCTTTCCCTGTCCTCTGCTAAATCTATCTGCTCCGATGAAGTTCCAAGTATTGTTATTCCCCTTTTATCTAAATATTTAGCAAGCTTAATAGCAGTCTGTCCTCCAAATTGAAGTATTACTCCATAGGGTTTCTCCTTTTCTATAACATTTAAAACATCTTCTTCTGTTAAAGGCTCAAAATACAATTTATCCGAGATATTAAAATCAGTGCTTACTGTTTCAGGGTTGTTATTTATTATTATAGTTTCAAAACCAAGCCTTTTTAATGCAAGTACACAGTGAACTGAGGAGTAGTCAAACTCTATACCCTGACCTATTCTAATTGGGCCTGAGCCTATTACTACAACTTTTTTATTATTTGTAACTATCACTTCATCAAAGTCCTCATAGGTTGAATAGTAATATGGAGTTTCTGCTTCAAATTCACCTGCACAGGTATCCACCATCTTGTAAGCTGGATTTATGTTCCATTCTCTTCTTAAATTCTTTATCTTTTCTACATCTACATTTAAAAATTCGGCAATTGCTCTATCAGAAAAACCAATCTTTTTATATTCAATTAATACCTCTCTATTTATATCCCTTAAACTTAACTTCTTTAATTTTTCTTCTTTATCAACTATATTCTTAATCTTATATATAAAAAATTTATCTATCTTAGTTATATTTGAAATTTCTGTAGCACCTATGCCCCTTCTTAAAAGTTCTGCTATTATAAATAGACCTTCATCAGTAGGCTCCTTTATACTTTGTTTTAATTCATCTATATCTATATTTCTGTATTTTTTAAATTCCAATGAATATGCACCTATCTCAAGGGAACGGACTCCCTTTAAAAGTGCCTCCTCAAAGTTTCTTCCTATTGCCATAACTTCTCCAGTTGCCATCATCTTTGTTCCAAGGGTGTTATCTGCTTGGGCAAACTTATCAAAGGGCCATTTTGGTATCTTTACAACTACATAATCTAAACTTGGCTCAAAGCAGGCATAGGTTTTATTTGTTATTTCATTTTTTATCTCATCAAGGCTATATCCAAGGGCAATCTTTGTTGCAACCTTTGCAATAGGATAGCCTGTTGCCTTTGAAGCAAGGGCAGATGAACGCGACACCCTTGGATTTATTTCAATTACTGCATACTGAAAAGAATCAGGATTTAGTGCAAACTGAACGTTACATCCTCCCTCAATTCCAACTGCATTTATTATATCAATAGCTGCAGTTCTTAACATCTGATATTCTCTATCTGATAATGTTTGGCTTGGTGCAACGACTATGCTGTCTCCAGTGTGCACTCCAACAGGGTCTATATTTTCCATATTGCAAACTGTTATACAATTTCCCTGACTGTCGCGTATAACCTCATACTCTATTTCCTTCCATCCCTTTACACTCTTTTCAATCAATACTTGCCCTATTGAACTTAGCTTTAATCCTGTATCTAAAATTTTCTCTAGCTCCTCTTCATTTTCTGCAATTCCACCACCTGTTCCCCCTAATGTATAGGCAGGTCTTACTATTACAGGATAGCCAATTTTCTTTGCAAACTTTAAACCATCCTCAAGAGTTGTAACAATTTCACTATCAATTATTGGTTGATTTATTTTTTTCATAAGTTCTCTAAACAATTCCCTATCTTCTCCACGCTTTATTGCCTCAATCTTTGTACCTATAACGTTAACATTGTATTTTTGAAGTATGCCCTTCTCATAAAGTTCAACAGCTAAATTAAGGCCTGTCTGTCCACCCATTCCTGCAAGAAGTGAATCTGGCCTCTCCTTTTCTATTATCCTCTCTAAAACCTCTGCTGTTAACGGTTCTATGTATACCTTATCTGCCACCTCTTTATCCGTCATAATTGTAGCTGGATTTGAATTTACTAATACAACCTCAATTCCTTCCTCCTTTATTGCCATACAGGCTTGAGTTCCTGAATAATCAAACTCTGCTGCTTGTCCTATAATGATTGGCCCTGAACCTATAACAAGTACCTTTTTTATATCTCTATTAAGTGGCATAGTATCCCTCCTATAGTGCTAATTTTAAAAATTCATCAAATATGTAGTCGTTGTCTTTTGGACCAGGACAAGCTTCTGGATGAAATTGAACTGAATAAATTGGAAGTTTTTTGTGTCTCATTCCTTCGATTGTACCATCATTTAAGCTAATATGTGTTACCTCCGTATCTTCTGGAACAAGATCAACATAATATCCGTGGTTTTGAGATGTTATATATATTTTGTTCTTCACTAAATCCTTTACAGGATGGTTACAGCCTCTATGTCCATATTTAAGTTTTTTAGTTCTTCCCCCAAGACTTAGGGCTATTAACTGGTGCCCTAAGCATATGCCTACAATTGGTTTTTTATTTATTAATTCTTTTATATTTTGAATAACATCTTGCAGCTCCTCTGGGTCTCCTGGCCCATTTGATAAAAATACCAAATCAGGGTTTACCTCTAAAATTTCCTTATATGATGCTATAGCTGGAAATACGGTTAATCTGCATCCTCTTTTTATAAAGCTTCTTATTATATTCTGTTTTACTCCAAAATCATATACCGCAACGTGCTTACCTTTCCCTTCTATTTGATATTTTTGCTTTGTAGTTACCTTAAACACTGCATCCTTGTTTGAAAAGTTTTGCATCATTTCCATTGCTCTATCAAAATTACAGTCTGCAGGTACTATAACCCCCCTCATTGTACCTGCATCTCTTAGTATTTTAGTTAAGGCTCTTGTATCTATCCCCTCTAATCCTACTATTTTATTTAATTTAAAATATTCATCTAAGCTCACTTCACACCTAAAATTGCTTGGAAATTTGCATTTTTCTTTTACAATAAATCCCTTAACTTTAATTTTTTCAGATTCAATATCCTCAAAGTTTATACCGTAATTTCCTATAAGAGGATATGTCATAACAACTATTTGTCCATAATATGAAGGATCAGTTAAAACCTCCTGATACCCTGTCATACCAGTATTAAATACTACTTCACCAACTGTTTCTTGCAGGTCTCCGAATGCATTACCAATGAACTCTATTCCATTTTCAAGTATTAGCTTTGCCTTCATATTTTCCCTCCTTTAAACCCTTTAGAGGCTAAATTAAATCATTTAAATTAGGATAATTTTTAATGCACTATATTACCTAAGAATTAAAAAGGACACTCAAGAGATTATAAACACTAATCCCTTAAGTGTCCATTATGTTTTATAAAAATATGTTGGCAAAGCAATAGTTTTAATTAAATTACAAAAAATTGTCATATTTATCATACTCCTTTCTGGCCTCACGGGACCAATTTAAAGTGTATTTTTTAAAATTTTAATCTAATATAAACATGGTGTCAATTCAAAAAGAATTATTTTTTATTTTAAAATTTTTCTGAATATTGTTTTTTTAAAATTAAAAAAGAAATAATATTTATATATTGAGAATTTACATCTACAAAAGAAGGAAAAATAAAGTACGTGTCGAATTTTATTAAATTGAATGTTAATTTAGAAGGGGGAATCTTTATGACTAAAAAGAAATCACTTGCTGCGTTTACTTTGGTGGTTTTTATGCTTATCAATCTATTTTACTTTTTCCCGCCAAAGCAAACGTTTGCTCAAGGCAAAACAAAACTAATCATTCACTATGCAAAGGACCCAAATACCAACAAGGACTGGAACCTTTGGATTTGGCCTGCAGGAAAAGATGGTAAAAAATATGAGTTTACTAAAAAGGATGACTTTGGTCCCTATGCAGTTATAGAATTTGATGAAAGCTATGATAAGGTTGGGTTTATAGTAAGAACTGATGATTGGGAAAAGGATGTTGCAGAGGACAGATTTGTTGATAAATTTAAGGATGGTGTGGCTGAAATATGGCTACTTCCAGGTGATGCTGAAATTTATTATTCAAAGCCAGATAAGAAAAATTCTACACCTGTAAAGCTTAAAGAACAAACAAAGGTTACTGTTCATTATTATAGATATGATGGAAAATACGATGGCTGGAATCTTTGGATTTGGCCTTTTGGTAAGCAGGGAAAAGGATACAATTTTACAGGTAAAGACAGCTTTGGAGTTGTTAGTACATTTGTTATTGATGATACCTTAGGCGTAGATAAACTTGGAATCATAACAAGAAGAAGTGAACCTAACAATGACTGGGCTGAAAAGGAATTTGGTGATAGATTTATAACTAAGTTTAAAGAAGATGGCTCTGCTGAAATATGGTTGATGCAAGGAGATGAAAGGGTTCACTATTCTATGGATACACTTGATTTAACACAAAAATTAGTTTCTGCTTCAATTGATGGCATTAGCACTATAAATATTGAGGTTAACTTCCCATTTGAAATTAATGATACCCTAAAGGACAAGATAACTATTAAGGATAACGAAAAAACATATACAATTAAAGAGATAAAAGTTGACGAATCTACAAAGGTTGACAATAAAGCAAGAAGACTAAGTATAGTGCTTAATGAAAAATTAGCACTTGATAAAACAATTACAGTAGAATTTAAAGATTATGGAATAAAAACTGCAACCTTTGGTCAAATATTTAGCTCTAAGGAATTTGATGAACTTTACTTCTATTCAGGAAATGACCTTGGTGCAAACTACTCAAAGGAAAAAACAACCTTTAAGGTATGGGCACCAACTGCAAGTGAAGCAAAGCTTGTTATCTACTCAAAATGGGATGATAAACAGGGTAAGGAACTTGCAATGAAAAAGGAAGAAAAGGGTGTATGGTCATATACATTAGATGGTGACCAAAACGGAACAATTTATACCTATAAGGTAAAAATAGGCGACAGCTGGAACGAAGCTGTTGACCCTTATGCAAAGAGTGTTACTGTAAATGGCGATAAGGGGGTTGTTATTGATTTATCAAAAACTAACCCTGAAAAATGGAATCCAAAATCAAAACCACAATTTAAAAACCCTGTAGATGCAGTAATCTACGAGCTTCATATAAGGGACTTATCCGTTCATCCAAATAGCGGAATTAAAAATAAAGGAAAGTTTTTAGGTTTAACAGAAACAGGAACTAAAACAAAGAAGGGAACACCTACTGGGCTTGATTATATTAAAAGTTTAGGGGTAACCCATATAGAAATATTGCCAATGTTTGATTTTGCATCAATTGATGAAACTTCAACAAAACCTCAATTTAACTGGGGATATGATCCTAAAAACTACAATGCACCAGAGGGAAGCTATTCAACTGACCCATATAACCCAATATCAAGAGTATCTGAGCTTAAGACAATGGTTCAAACACTACACGACAACGGTTTAAGAGTAATTATGGATGTTGTTTACAACCATATGTACAGTGCAGAAGCTGCTAATTTTAACAAACTTGTACCAGGATACTTCTTTAGGACTGATGCATCAGGTAAACTCACAAATGGTTCTGGATGTGGAAATGATGTTGCTTCTGAAAGAAGTATGGCAAGAAAATTTATAGTTGAATCTGTTGTTTATTGGGCTAAGGAATATAACGTTGATGGATTTAGATTTGACCTAATGGGACTTTTAGATATTGAAACTATGAATACAATAAGAGCTGAACTTGATAAAATAGACCCATCTATATTAATAATAGGAGAAGGTTGGAACCTCTCAACAGCACTTGATGACAGCCTAAAGGCAAACCAAAAGAATGCTGCAAAGATGCCAAGAATTGCCCATTTTAATGACACTATAAGAGATGGAATAAAGGGAAGCGTATTTAACCACAACGAACCTGGATTTGTTAATGGAAGTCGTTCTTCACAATTTAAAGTTATGTCTGGTATTGTAGGCGGAATAGATTATTCAAGTGGAATAAGCACTTGGGGTAATATTGAACCTGTTCAGTCTGTTGTTTACTGTGAAGCCCACGACAACAATACCCTGTACGATAAACTAAAGTTTACTAATCCAAATGCATCTGAAGAAGAAATAAAAGCAATGCATAAACTCGCTGGTGCTATTGTTCTAACATCACAGGGAATTCCTTTCCTACACGCAGGACAAGAGTTTATGAGAACAAAACAGGGAAATGACAACAGCTACAATGCAAGTGATGAAATAAACAGACTTGACTGGGATAGAAAAGACCAAAACATTGATGTAGTTGAATATTATAAAGGATTAATAGAGCTTAGAAAAAATCACCCTGCATTTAGAATGCCAACTGCTGAAATGATTAAAAAACATCTTGAATTTTTAGATACACCAACAAATGTTATCGCATATACTCTAAAGGACAATGCAAACGGAGATAAGTGGAAGAATATTGTAGTTGCCTTCAATGGAACTGAAAAAGAACAAAAGATTACTCTTCCAAGCCGTGGAAAATATTGTGTTGTTGTAAACGGACAAAAGGCAGGTGTTAAAACACTTGAAACTGTAAGCGGTGGAACTCTTACACTTCCACCAAAGACAGCATATGTTCTATATGAAAAGACAACAAATTATGCACTAATTTCAGCAGTAGTAATTCTTGTTGGAATGTTAGGCTTTGTTGGATACCATATGTACAGCAAATTAAATAAGAAGTGATTAATTTAGAGCCCTACTTTTGTAGGGCTCAAGCTGTTTAAAAAGTTATGTATTGATTAGCCCCATGAAGGATTTCTTAGGCATTCGTTCATTTCGCTAATCAATTCTAAGCTTTTCTTTGTTTGAAAAAGTCCTACCCTCGCGATGCCATCGTCCTGATGGCCGCTCGGCTCGGCACGTCCTGTGCCGAATTACGGACTTTTCCAAAGTCGAAAAGCTAAGAATTGCTAAAGCTCACGAAATATGCCAATTCGAAATCCTTTCATGAGGCTTTTTCATACTTTAGCTAACAAACAGGTTTATCAACAATTTAAAAATTCATTATTAAGCCTTATCCTATTCATCATAAAAATCTAAAAAGGAATATTCCTTATCTCCTTTTTTCCAGCCTAATATACAGTCCATATTTACATTTTTTGAAGCATTGAAAATAGATTTATCAACATCATTAAACTTCTTTTTTAATTCCTTTATAAGCTCTTTAATTTCGTATCTCTTATTTGCTATCTTTTCTGCAGCTACCATACAAGCACAGTTAATAGGCCATATACCATTTGCTTTAGTAAACTGTTCTATATGTCTCTCCTCTATATAATACATTGGACGAATTAACTCTATCCCCTCAAAATTTTCTGACTTTAACTTTGGCATCATTGTTTTAAAATTACCAGAATACAAAACATTTAGCATAATAGTCTCTATAACATCATTAAAATGATGGCCAAGTGCAAGCTTATTACAACCAAGTTCCTTTGCCTTTGAATATAGGGCACCTCTTCTCATCCTTGCACACATATAGCAGGGATAATCCTTTGCTATTCTATCTGCAACTTCAAATATTCCAGATTCAAATATTTTTATTGGTATATTTAAATAGTTGCAGTTGTCAATAAGAAGTGCTCTTATGCTTTCGTGATACCCTGGATCCATTGCTATAAACTCAAGCTCAAAATTAATCTTACCGTGCCTTTTTAGCTCTTGAAACAGCTTTGCCATAAGCATACTGTCTTTTCCGCCTGATACGGCAACAGCAACCTTATCCCCATCTTCAACAAGTTTAAATTCATCTATTGCCTTAACAAATTTAGTCCAAAGTTTATTTCTATATGTTTTAATAATACTTCTTTCTATATCCTTTAAAGGTTTTCTTTCACTAAAGGGAACTAATATAGGACAACCAGTCCCCGCAAGCTTATTTTCGCTCATTCTTATCCTCCTTTTTTTAAAATATCGTATTTTATTATATTTCACATATAAGTATTTATTCAACAAGTATTTTTGTGTAGACTTTGTTATTTTTTTAACTTTTTTTGTTTTAGGTATTGATTTTTTTGTTGGACTATATTACAATGTAATTGTGAATTAATTAACAAACTAACAGTTTAATTAATTCAATTTTTATTTATTGTTTTTGTTAATAATTTAACTATTAAGTATAATTAATCTTCTTCAACATTATCGACATTTCTATTAATGTTATTATTTTGACAAGTGAGGTGTTTTTTATGGCAGTAACAAACAGAGAGGAACTACTTCAAAAAATCTCTGAAATAAGAGAAGCTCAAAAGAAATTTGCAACTTATACACAAGAACAGGTTGACGAGATTTTCAGACAAGCAGCAATGGCTGCAAACAATGCAAGAATATATCTTGCAAAGATGGCTGTTGAAGAAACAGGAATGGGTATAGTAGAAGACAAGGTTATAAAGAACCACTTCGCATCAGAATACATCTACAACAAGTACAAAGACGAAAAGACTTGTGGCGTTATTGAAAAGGATGAAACTATGGGACTTACAAAGATAGCAGAACCAATAGGAGTTATTGCTGCTATAGTTCCAACAACAAACCCAACATCAACAGCAATATTCAAGGCACTACTTGCTTTAAAGACAAGAAACGGTATAATATTCTCTCCTCACCCACGTGCTAAAAAATCAACTATAGAAGCTGCACGAATAATACTTGACGCTGCTGTTAAGGCTGGTGCACCAAAGAATATAATAGGATGGATTGATGAACCATCTGTTGAACTTTCACAGCTTGTTATGGCAGAATCTGACTTAATTCTTGCAACTGGTGGACCTGGAATGGTAAAAGCTGCATATTCTTCAGGAAAACCTGCAATAGGGGTTGGTGCTGGTAATACACCTGCTATAATCGATGAGTATGCACATATTAAAATGGCAGTAAACTCAATACTTCTTTCAAAGAGCTTCGACAATGGTGTTATCTGTGCATCAGAACAATCTGTAATAGTACTTGATGAAGTATATGATGAAGTAAAAAATGAATTTATTGAAAGAGGAGCATATATCTTAAAGGGAGATGAGGTTGACAAGGTTAGAAAGATTCTTCTTGTTAACGGCTCAATAAACCCAAATATAGTTGGACAAAGCCCACAAAAGATAGGTGAAATGGCTGGTGTTAAGGTACCAGACAATGCAAGAATAATAATTGCTGAAGTTGAGTCAGTTGAAATAGATGAACCATTCTCCTATGAAAAGTTATCTCCAGTTCTTGCAATGTATAGAGCTAATTCCTTTGATGAAGCACTTGATAAGGCAGTAACACTTGTTAAGCACGGCGGATTTGGTCATACTTCAGTTCTATACACAGACACAATAAAGTGCAAGGACAGAGTTGAAAAATTCAGTATGGCAATGAAGACAGGAAGAACAATAATAAATATGCCTTCTTCACAGGGTGCAATTGGAGATATTTATAACTTCAGACTTGCTCCATCTCTAACTTTAGGCTGCGGTTCTTGGGGTGGAAACTCTGTTTCTGAAAATGTAGGAGTTAAGCATCTTCTAAACATTAAGAACGTAGCTGAGAGGAGAGAAAATATGCTTTGGTTTAGAGTACCAGAAAAAATATACTTCAAATATGGTTGTCTTCCTGTAGCACTACAAGAGCTAAAGGATATGGGCAAGAAAAGAGCATTTATAGTAACTGATAAGGTACTGTTTGATTTAGGATATGCTGAAAAGGTTACTAACGTGTTAGATAGTATAGGAATTGAAACAAGCGTATTCTTTGAGGTTGAACCAGATCCAACACTTGCTTGTGCTAAAAAGGGTGCTGATTTAATGAGAGCATTTAACCCAGATGTTATAATAGCACTTGGTGGTGGATCACCAATGGATGCTGCAAAGATTATGTGGGTAATGTATGAACATCCAGAGGTTAGATTTGAAGATCTTGCAATGAGATTTATGGATATAAGAAAGAGAGTTTACAGATTCCCAGAACTTGGACAAAAGGCTATGATGGTGGCAATTCCAACATCAGCTGGTACAGGTTCAGAAGTTACTCCTTTTGCAGTTATAACTGATGAAAAGACTGGAATTAAGTACCCTCTTGCTGATTATGAATTAACTCCTGATATGGCAATTGTTGATACTGAACTTATGATGAATATGCCAAAGGGATTAACAGCAGCTTCAGGTATAGATGCCCTAACTCACGCAATAGAGGCTTATGTTTCAGTTCTTGCATCAGAATATACAAATGGACTTGCACTTGAGGCAATAAGATTGATATTTAAGTATCTACCTCTTGCATATAGTGAAGGCCCAACTAACCAAAAGGCAAGAGAAAAGATGGCACACGCATCAACTATGGCTGGTATGGCATTTGCAAATGCTTTCCTTGGTGTATGCCACTCAATGGCACATAAACTTGGTGCAATGCATCATATACCACACGGTATAGCAAATGCTCTACTAATTAATGAAGTAATCAGATTTAATGCGGTAGATAATCCAAGAAAGCAAGCTGCATTCCCACAATATAAGTATCCAAACGCTAAGTGGAGATATGCAAGAATTGCAGATTACCTTGGACTTGGTGGAAAGACTGAAGAAGAAAAGGTAGAACTTTTAATTAAAGCTATAGATGAACTTAAGGAAAAGCTAAATATACCAAAATCAATAAAGGAAGCTGGAGTTTCAGAAAAGAAATTCTATGCAACACTTGATGAAATGGCTGAACAAGCATTTGACGATCAATGTACAGGTGCTAACCCAAGATATCCATTAATAAGCGAAATTAAAGAAATGTATATAAATGCCTTTGAAGGCAGATAAAAGATAAATTCCATATAGTTTTCATTAGTTTACCCCTATCCTATATAGTTTATCCCCTTGCATTATTGATATATAATAAAGAGCTAACAACATAAAACCTGTTAGCTCTTTATTTATGTCTTCTTGCAAAGTCTATAAATTTAAATTTATCTGGTCTATGTCTTGATTCTGTATACTGGAAAAGAGTCATATCTTCCAAGTACACATAGTTTTTCACCACCACAACAACATCATATCCATCTAAATCCAAATACCTCTTATCCTCATCGGTTGCATTCTTTACAACTATCTCCTTCTTAGCAAAGGATATCTTTAACCCTAACACATTTTCAATATACTCATAAATAGAATTTTGGCAGATTTCCTTTGTAAATCCATCAGCCACCCTCTTTAAAATAAAATCCTTGTCAAGTATTATTCTTTTATCCTTTATTTTTCTGGCCCTAACTATCTTCCAAACCTCATCTTGTTCACTTATTTGAAGCTGTTTTTGAAGATATTTATCAGGCTTTACAACTTCAAGCTCCTCAACTATTGTTTGGACAGAACCGCCCATTTTACTTGCAAGTTCTTTAAAACTTATAAGGCCTGAAACCTGAAAATCAAACTTATTAATATCAAGAACAAAGGAACCCTTACCCTTAATCTTTTGTATATAACCATTCTGTTCAAGACGCAGTAGGGCTTTTCTTACAGTATCCCTTGATACATCGTACATCTGCATCAGTTCGTTTTCTGAAGGAAGTTTGGCATTTGGTTCATATTCTGCCTTTTCTATTTTTTCCACAATATCATTATATATTATTAGGTATTTACTATTTTCCATCCTCATCACCAATGATATTGTAACACGCCTTACATTACTTTACAATATAGTAAACTACAGATTCATAAGGCCTTAATGTTAAATTAGATAAATCTAATCCACTATCCCTATAATTTGATAATAATATTTCTACTCTACCCTTTAAGTCTATTTCTCCTTCTAAGTTAACCTTAGTAGGCTCTCCATAGAAGTTATTTACAACAACAAGTAGCTCATCTTTATAGCTTCTTGCATAAGCAAATACGCTTTTGTGCTCTACACAAAGTGGAATATAATCACCGTATGCAACAACGTCATACTCTTTTCTTATTCTTATAAGTTCCCTGTAATGGCTTAAAATTGAATCAGCATCATTTATCTGAGCTTCAACATTTATTCCTTTAAAATTATTTGAAACTGATATCCAAGGTTGTCCATCTGTAAAACCAGCATTATCACTATCATCCCACTGCATTGGGGTTCTTGAGTTGTCCCTTGACCTTTCCATTATAATTTTCATTACTTCTTCGTCATCCATTCCCTTTTCTTTTAAAATTCTATAATAGTTTATAGACTCAACATCCTTATAGTACTCTATTTTGTCAAAATATGGATTTGTCATACCTATTTCTTCACCTTGGTATATATATGGGGTTCCCCTTAGCATATGGATTGAGGTTGCAAGCATCTTGGCCGATTCTTTATGATATTTTTTATCATCTCCAAATCTCGAAACAACTCTTGGTTGGTCGTGGTTACACCAAAACACTGCACTCCAACCATTACCCTTCTGCATACCTATTTGCCAATCGTTAAATATCTTCTTTAGCTCTTTAAAATCAAAATCCATAAGAGCCCATTTATCTCCGTCTTTATAATCTACCTTAAGATGATGAAAGTTAAATACCATTGAAAGCTCTTTTTCTTCTGGATTTGTGTATTTTATGCAGTTATCAATTGAAGTAGATGACATCTCTCCTACTGTAATTATATCATCATATCTACCAAATGTATTTTTGTTAAGTTCTTTTAAGTATTTATGAATGTTTGGGCCATCAGTATAAAATCTTCTTCCATCACCTATTAAATCATCTTCAAATACTGCTGGTTTTGATATAAGATTTATAACGTCAAATCTTAGTCCCTTTACTCCCTTTTGTAGCCAAAAGTTTACTATTTCATATACATTTTTTCTTACCTCTTCGTTATCCCAATTTAAATCCGCCTGGGTTACATCAAACAAGTGTAGGTAATATTCACCAAACTTTTCTACGTATTCCCAAGCACTTCCTCCAAACTTAGACTGCCAGTTTGTTGGTTTTTCTTTAAATATATAAAAGCCTTTATACTTTTTATCACCTTGAAGAGCTCTTTTAAACCACTCGTGTTCTGTCGAAGTATGGTTTAAAACCATATCAAGCATTATACCAATATCCCTCTTTTGTGCTTCCTCAACTAAAGTTTCGAAATCCTCCATCGTTCCAAATCTACTATCTATATTATAATAATCTGCAACATCATACCCATTATCCCTTTGGGGTGAAACATAAAAAGGAGTTAGCCAAATATAGTCAACCCCTAAAAACTTTAAATAGTCAAGTTTCTCAATGACACCTCTTAAATCTCCAAAACCATCTCCATTTGAGTCTTTAAAGGATTTTGGGTAAATTTGATATACAACACTCTTTTTAAAGTCCTTCATCTCGTCACTCCTATTCTTTAATTTTTTTTAACACAATTGGGCTGTTTTGAAAACAGCCCAATTGTGAGTTTTAAATTAGGGGAAAGTATATTCAACATTATTACTTGTTATCCTTAACAAGAATATTATTCTTCTTAAACAGTACTGTAAGCATAAATGGAACTACAATTGCAATTAGCATTGCTATAAAGAACTTAAACATAAATTGTGGCTTTATTGAAAGGATTCCTGGAAGTCCTCCAACACCAATTGAGTTTGCTAAAACACCAGTTCCTACTGAAAATACTGCTGCAATTGATGAACCAATCATTGCTGCAAGGAATGGATATACATATTTTAAGTTGATACCAAACATTGCTGGTTCAGTTACTCCAAGGTAGCAGGATATACAAGCTGGAATTGAAACTTGCTTTTCTTCTTCATCGTGCTTATTTAAATAGATAATTGCAAGTACTGCAGAACCTTGTGCAATATTAGATAGTGCAATCATTGGCCATAGGTTTGTTCCACCAAGTTCGCTCATTAATTGTAGGTCTATTGCATTTGTCATATGATGTAGACCTGTTATAACAAGTGGAGCATAAGTAAATCCAAATATTGCTGCAAATAGCCATCCAAATGCTGATGTAAGTCCTGCATAAACAACCTTTGATATTGCTGAACCTATTGCCCATCCAAGAGGTCCTAATATTGTATGGGCAATTAACACTGTTGGAACAAGTGCAAAGAATGGAACTACTATCATTGATATATATGAAGGAACTATATCTCTAAGCTTGGATTCAAAGAATGAAAGTGTAAATCCTGCAAGTATTGCTGGTATTACTTGGGCTTGGTAACCAATCATCTTAACTTGTGCAAAACCAAAGTTCCATACTGGTATTTCCTTTGCTGTTGCAACTGCATAGGCATTCAGTAGCTGTGGTGAAACAAGTGTTATACCAAGTACTATACCAAGTATTTGTGTTGTACCCATCTTCTTTGATATTGACCAAGTTATACCAACTGGTAAGAAGAAGAATATTGCTTCACCTATAAGCCATAGGAAGTGGTGAACACCAGCCCAAAATTGAGATATTTCAGTTAAACTCTTTGTTCCATTTTCAAACATCTTAATATCGCCTATTATATTTCTAAAACCAAGTATAAGACCTCCAACAACAATTGCTGGAATAAGTGGTGCAAATATTTCACCAAGATGTGATATAAGTCTTTGAATTAGACTCATATTTTGTCTTGCTGCCTTCTTTGCTTCTTCTTTGCTAACACCTTCGATGCCTGCATATCTTACAAACTCATTGTAGAAAACAGCAACTTCATTTCCAATGATTACCTGGAACTGTCCTGCTTGAGTGAAGGTTCCCTTAACAATCTTCATCGCATCAATCTTTTTTACATCTGCCTTCTTTGGATCATTTAAAACAAATCTCATTCTTGTTGCACAGTGGGATACTGCTGCTATATTTTCTTTTCCTCCCACGTACTCTAAAAGTTCTTTTACATCATTTGCAAATTTACTCACCTTTGTTCCCCTCCATCCTAACTTGTACGTACAACTTTATTTACATTTATATAATATCATGTACGTACAAGTTAGACAATATTTTTTTGAAAATTTTAAGAAAAATTAAATAAGAAAAGATAGGGTGATAGGCACCCTATCTTTTCTTATTTTAATATATCCAATATTTCTTTTTCAGATAATGAACTTATAAAAACTTCTCCTTCTTTTATTATAGAATCAATTAATTCTTTTTTCTTATTTTGTAAATCATATATTTTTTCTTCAATAGAATCCTTAGTTATCATTTTAAATACTTGTACAACTTTCTTTTGACCTATTCTATGTGCTCTATCGGATGCTTGTTCTTCAACAGCCGGATTCCACCAAGGATCTAAATGTATTACAGTATCTGCAGTTGTAAGATTTAAACCTGTCCCTCCTGCCTTTAATGAAAGAAGAAAAATATCTGTTTTTCCATTGTTAAACTCATCTACTATTACTTTTCTTTTAGAAACATCAGTAGAACCATCTAAATATGAATATTTTATCTTTTTCTCCTCAAGAATTTTCTTAGTTAAATCTAACAACGATGTGAATTGTGAAAATATTAAAACCTTATGGTTTCCTTCGATTAACTCTTCTAACAGTTCCTCAAGCTGATTAAATTTTCCACTATCTCCCTTATAATCCTCTAAAAAAATTGAAGGATGACAACATATCTGTCTAAGCCTTGTAAGAAGCTTTAATACCTGTATTTTATTTGATTCAAATTCACCATTTTTTATGAGCCTTTCTACATCTTCCCGAGCCTTTAAAAGATACGCTTTATAAAGTTCATTTTGTTTTTTTGTCATTTCACATATAAGCTTTGTTTCAATCTTTTCAGGTAATTCATTTAACACATCAGATTTTTTTCTTCTTAAGATAAATGGAGCAATTGTCTTTTTTAAATACTCCAATGTATTTTTATCATTATACTTTAAAATAGGTTTTTCATATTTATCTAAAAATTCATTTTTTGAGTATAAAAGTCCAGGTAGTACAAAATCAAATATAGACCAAAGCTCACTTAAATTATTTTCCATTGGAGTTCCAGTTAACGCAAATCTTACTCTACTGTTTATCTTTTTTACACTTCTGGCATTAAGTGATTCAGGATTTTTTATATGTTGTGCTTCATCTAATATACACATATCAAACTCATAGTTTTTATAAAACTCTATATCTCTTCTTATTAATGGATATGATGTTATTATTACATCATTATTTTCTATTTCTGATATAAGTTCTTCCCGTTTTTTTCTATCACCTTCAACTATCAAAACCTTTACTTCAGGAGCAAACCTTTCAAATTCACTCTTCCAATTAAATAGCAGTGAAGATGGTGCAACAATTAAAAATTTCTTGTTTTTGGTTTCACTTAAAATTAATGCAATTGTTTGTAATGTTTTACCAAGCCCCATATCATCCGCAAGGATTCCCCCTAAATCAAGGTTAGATAAAGTTTTTAACCATTTAAAACCTATTACTTGATAATCTCTTAATATATTTTTCAATGATGCAGGAATTTCTATCATCTCTTCTTTTGCATTCTTTATTTTGCTTAAAAAAATATCAATTTCCTTTCTGCCCTCTATATTTAAATGATCACCAAATTTATTTAAAAATGCTAATGCTCTATATTTTGGTATATCAATTTCATTTTCAATTATTTCACTATCTTCAAATTCGTTCAGTATCTTTTTTACTTCTTCTATATTCTTTTCTTCTAAAGAAATTATTTCTCCACTTTTTAACCTGTGATAATTTTTCTTCTCCTTTATTGACTTTAATACATTTACTATTTCTTTTTTATCTATATCACTTATTTCAAATTCAAATCCAATAAGATTACTCCCATTATTTTTTATCTTGGTACTAACTGATATACTTCTTTCTCTATAAATTCCTTTAACAGCATCTGTATAGAATATTTCTGCTAAATCTTTTAAGGCTGGCATTATATGTTTTAAAAACATATATAATCTACCTTCATCTTCTAATACCAAATAATTATTAACCTGCTTAAAGCCTGATTGTTCAAGTAAATTTAATACTTTACCCTCTGCTTCAAAATTTCTGATTATTAAAGAAGTATTTTCGTCACTTGTAAATGCCTTAATCTCTTTTTCTCCATATTTAAATACCACATCTAATTTTATTCCCTTTTTATATTTATCAATATAAATTAAAGTCTTTAAATCTTCTACAACAATTTTCTTGTTTAAATCCCCTTTTATAATTACATTATCACTTTTTATTATTTTAGGTAATTGTTTCAATAGTTCATTTTTTAAAGAACCACTAAACTCAATCATATTATTTCTATCCATCAAATTTGATACATAAAAAGTTAAATCTCTATCGTCTAAAACATATATTTTATTATCTAATAAAAACAAATCTCCCTTCTTATTAAGCTTCATAGGTTCACTATCTCTCTTTAACTTTAAAACAATATTTTCGTTCTTTTCCTCTAACTCAACCATAAAGGGAGCCTTTTTAAACTCAATTTTAACATTTGATAATTCATCATAGCCCACCTTTATATTAATATTTCTTTCTTTTAATTTTTCTAAAATATATCTAATCATATTATTTTTTAAATAAACCGTTTTACCTGAAAATATAACATTTTCGCCCTTAACCGAATAGCCTACCTGTCTTTTCATCGTATCCGCATAATACAGATGCTTTAAGTAATCAATTATTGGTTTATCTTCATCCTTAAAATCGTGTATTATTGGATTGAATACAAATTTTTTACCAAATTCATATTCAACGTTGCTCTCAATAGAATCAATGAATCTTGCTATATTTTTTGTTACATACAACTTATCAAGTCCTACCCTAAGAGTTAATTCTGCATCATATTCTAAGTAACTTGCCTTTATAAATTCAATATCATATTCAACATTTATTTTTAATTTTTCATCACTATCTACATTCTTTTTTAACTTATCAAGCAATAATGTAGCCTTAAAATTATTTTCAATCATATTTTGATCTAAAGGCTGCATCTCATCTTTATTATTTATAATGTAATAATAAAGGGCAGTAATATGTTTGCATACATATCTATATTTATTAAAAAAAGGGCAATCACATTTAACACCTACCTCATTATTTTCACCTTTTCTTTTGAAATTAATAATTGGTGTATATATTTCATTTCCCTCTATTTCACCCATAAATCTTATCTTATCTCCTATTTCCTCTACCCAAACATCAAGGACTCTACCCTGTTCATAATAGGCCTTTCCTCTTTTTAAATATTCCCTATCTAAATTTTCAAAAACATTTTCTAAAAATTCAAAATCAATCATATCTCATTACCTGCCTTCATATTGCATTATAATAAATATCTATGTATATTATAGATATAAAATAGTTATAAAACAAACATAATTTTTTATATTAATATCATTATAAACTTTACATATAAAAAACCCCTACCAAAATATACAATTGTTTTGGTAGGGGTTTAGCTTATAAATTAGATTTATTGATTTCTTAATTAAATCGCATTTAGGCCTGCTATATTTAACAAATTCCAAGGTTTATTGAAATGAGGTTGGAAGAAGAAATCGGTAAAGGCTAAATCCTCAATTGTCATTCCATTTTGTATAAAAACAGACATTGTATTCATAAGTGGTGTCAAATCGTGTTTTGATAATATCTGTGAACCAAGTATTCTTCCTGTATCACTTTCATAAACTACTTTAAGTTTTGCCTTTTCATATGTTGGCATAAACTCTGGTCTATAATTGTCTTCTATTGTAACAGATTGTATATTTAGTCCCTTTTGTTTTGCAACCTCTTCTATTAATCCCGTTGATGCAATATTATAATCATATATCTTAATACCCGATGTTCCTTGAGTTCCTCTCCACTTTATACTTCTGTCTACAAGATTTCTTGCAGCCAATGTTCCCATTCTTACTGCATTTGTTGCAAGCGGTATATATTCATATGACTTAGTAGGATTATACCAAACTGCTGCACAGTCCCCTGCTGCAAAAACATCTTCCCTTGATGTTCTCATATATTCATCTACAATTATTGCTCCATTTGAAAGCATATTAAGTTTACCTTTAAACATTTCAGTTGAAGGTTTAAATCCTACACATACTATAACAACATCTGCATCATATTCACCCTTATCAGTTATAACCCTTTTTACCTTTCCATCTTCACCTTCAAACCTTACTACTGTTTGGGATAAAGCTAAATTAATATCGTGTTTTTTAAGTTCTTCTTCTGCTATATCTGTGAATTCCTTGTCTAAATACTTACTTAAAATTCTCTCCTGCGTATCAATTAAAGTTACATTCTTTCCTTTTTCTCTAAAAGCCTCTACAAGCTCTACCCCAATATATCCTGCCCCAACAACAACTACATTTTGAACCTCTTTTACTTTTTCTATTATATCGTTGGCGTGATAGTAATTCTTAGATAGCAGTATATTTTTTAAATTAAAGCCCTCAATCTTAGGAAGAATTGGCCAAGAACCTGTAGTTATTATTAACTTATCATATGAATCTGTAAACTCTTTACCTGTTTTTAAATCTTTAACACTTACCTCTTTCTTGTCAAAATCAACATCTAATACTTCGTGCTGCATTTTCGTGTCTACACCAAGACTCTTTAAATGTTCTGGAGATGAATAAAATAGCCCCTTAACATCCTTTATAACGCCACCAACATAAAGAGCAATTCCACAGGATAAAAAGGAAATAGTATCATTTCTTTCATAGACGGTTATTTTAGCATCCTTATAAAGCTTAGATGTGTTTATTGCGGCTGCTGTACCCGCGTGGGTACAACCAATTATTATAACCTTCATAATATTCACCCCTTAAAAATATCTTACTTTAATTTTATATTATTTAATAATAATTATCAATAGAATATTTGTATCTTTTTATACCTAAAAAAATCACCATATATAATATGTTTATATATGGTGATTTTTATGTAAAAGTCTGGGGTGAAAATTATTTACATACCTTTAGCTACTCCAGTATTTCTATTTTGTACCCATTTTAAAACAAAATATAATGGTATTCCTATTATAAGTGCACCAAGGCCCCATAACATTTGTTCCTTTGTTGCTTTAGTTAGTAACCATATACTAACTATAACCGAAATTATTGGTAGTAAGCTGCCAAAAGGCATATTATAGGTACTCTTCATACCACGTTTTCTAAATACTATTACAGAAAGACAAGTTGGAATATATTGTGCAAATCTTGATATAACAGATATCATAGCAAGTTGTGTAAATGTACCTGATACTGCAACAGGTATTGCAAGAAGAACAGTTATAATTACAGCTATATAAGGTACGTCGTGCTTATTTTTCTTTGCTATATAATTTGGAAGTATTCCATCCTCTGCAAGTGCAACACCTGATCTTGGGGCATTAAATGAAGCTGCTATGTTTATACCTCCAATTGATAATAGGGTTGCAATTGCTACAAACTTTTCACCAAAACCTCCCATAAATACCTTTGCTGCATCAGCTACAGGTGTTGTACTTTCAGCAAGTGCTCCTCCTAAGATACCAACAGCAATAATTTGAACAAGAATATAGACAATTGATGCTAAAATCATAGTTGCTATAATTGCTCTTGGTATATTTTTTTGTGGTTCATCCATATCTTCTGCTGCAACAGCAATTGATTCAAAACCTGTAAAGGCATAGAAGATTAGAATAGCAGCTGAACCTATAGTTGCACCGCTTGTTCCATTAGGAAACATAGGAGTAAAATTTCCACCTTTTATAAAGAATAAACCTATAATTACAAATAAGATGAGAGGCAATAATTTAGCGACTGTTACAATATTATTTAAATATTTTGTAGCTTTTACACCAGAAATATTAACTAATCCAAGTCCCACCAAAATTGTTGTTGCAATTAGATTCTTTGCAATGGGCGTTGATGCTGCTGGTATAAATTTCGATAATGCTGTTGCAAATCCTACTGCCATTGTTGCCCAAGCAATGATGCTTATTGCCCATTTCATTATTCCAACTTCAAAACCTACAAATTCTCCAAATGCTTCCCTTGCATATACATAGGGGCCTCCATTTTTATTAAAAAGACCACCAACTTCAGCAAAACATAACGCCATTGACATAACCAACAAAGTATCAAAAATATAAATCCATATACTTCCTGGTCCTATTATCTTCATAGCCTTACCTGGCAAAAGATATATTCCTGAACCAATAACACCATTAATACCTAATAAAACTATACTCCAAAAACCAAACTTTTTACTATCTCCCATAACTACTCCCTCCCTGCAAATTTAATGAATTCCTCAAACAGTTTTATCATATTTGATTTTGGATTTTGAACCATCATTTCTGGATGCCATTGAACTCCTACTACAAAATCTTTACCTTCAAGTTCTATTGCTTCAACTATATTGTCATCTGAGAAGGCAACCGCCATAAGTCCTTGTCCTAACTTTTTAACACATTGGTGATGATATGAGTTTATAAAGGTCTTTTCACCAAATATTTTATATAGTTTTGAACCCTTATTAAAACTAACACTATGGGTTGGTGTACTTCTTTTTGCTGATTGTACGTGCTTAATATATGAACCTTCAACCTGCGATATATCCTGATATAAACTACCACCAAGTGCTACATTTAACATTTGCATACCCTTACATATACCTAAAATTGGTATATTTTTGTCCAATGCAAAATTTATGCTCTTAAGATAAAATTCATCTATTTCTGGATACGTATAGTCCTGATGTTTTGAAGGTTGTTCACCATAAAGTAGTGGATTTACATCAAATCCTCCTGATAATATTAGACCATCTAATAAACTTATTTGTTTTGCAATAATTTCTTCCTCCAAATTCATAGGAACAATATAAGGTACTCCACCCACCTTAATTATTGCGTCAATATAATCGTAATTAACATATGCTCTCTCAATACCTGGCAATATTCCTCCTTCCATTATTAGTATGTTTCCTAATACTCCGATTACTGGTCTCATCTTCAACGCCTCCTTTATATAAAAATAAGCAAATTTGATGCCAAATTTAAAATTTCTAACTTTTTTGTAATTTGAATAATATATTAGTCTTGTTATTCATTATATAAAATTCATTTATATATTTTAGCCTCATTACAATCAAAAAGAAACGGGAAAAAATAGACCTATTTTATCCCGTTTCTTGTCCAATTTAAAAACATTCTACCCTTATTATTAATTTTCGTTCCACTTCTGCCTATATTTTTATTAATCATTCCTAAATCATTAAGCAATTCTAATATTCCCCTTACTTCCCCTTCACCTATATACGATAATTTTTCACTTATACACCTTCTTCCAACGCCTTCACTTTTTTCTATACATTCAAGTACATCCAAAACCTTTTCAAAATTATAATTATTTTTTATAAAATCTAATTCCTTATCAAAATTTAGTTCTGAGTTTAAAATATATTGTGGCAAATCATTTAATGCAACCCTTTCAAATTCCAATGCATTTAAATAGATAGCAATATTTTTAAGTTCCCTTATATTGCCTGGCCATCTATAATTTAAAAGTAACTTCTCTACTTCATTTTCAAACTTTATATCTCTTTCAAGATAACATTTTAATAATGGCATTATATCTTCTCTTCTTTCCCTAAGTGGAGGTAAATTTATGGGTAATACATTTAGTCTAAAATACAAATCCTCTCTAAACAAACCCTGATCTACTAATTTTTTTAAATCTTTATTTGTAGCCGCAATAACCCTAACATTAACATTAATAATATTCTCTGAACCAACCCTCATTATCTGTTTCTCCTGAAGAACCCTTAAAAGCCTTGTCTGAAGCTTTAAAGGCATATCCCCTATTTCATCTAAAAATATAGTACCATTATTGGCTATCTCAAAAAGACCTGTTTTTCCTTCCTTTAATGCCCCTGTAAATGCACCCTTTTCATATCCAAAAAGTTCACTTTCTAATAAATTTTCAGGCAGTGCAGCACAATTTACTGCAACAAAGGGATAATTAGAACGATTACTATAATTATGAATAGACTGTGCCATCATCTCCTTTCCTGTACCACTCTCTCCAGTAATTAATACTGTATAATCTGATTTTGAAATTTTTTTAGCTATATCTATACATTCCTTCATCCTATTAGAATATGTTATAATCATATCAAAATTGTATTTTGCATAAAAACCCTTTTCTCGTATCTTTTTTGATATATTCTGTTCTATCCTTTTTATATTTGTAATATCTGCAAAGCTTATTATATATCCCGATTTGTAATTTAAATATTTAATAGGTTCCTTATTGACACTAAAAATTTGGTTTCTGTACCTTATTATTTCACCCTTTATCTCATCCTTTTTAATTAAATTATCTATTTCTTCATTATTAAAAATTAAACTGCTACCTATTTTAAAGTTAAATAAATTATTAAAAGAACTGTTAGTTAAAACAACCTTTTCCTCATTATCAACAATAGCAATAGCATCCTGTATATGTTCAATTAGAACCTCCAATTGCTGCCCCTTTATAAATAAGTCCATATATTGTCTTTTTATACCCATATCCTTGCTTACAATACCTTCAGAATACTTTATTAAATTTTCTTCTATCTCTTTATCCTTTATTTCTAAACAATTAAATATTTTTAAAAATGTTGCTATATCAATACACCTATGACCTACATCTATTGTTGTTTCAATAAAATCTGGCACCTTGTCACTCTCTCCTGGCGTTATTGCCACCTTTACATCTTCATATACTTTATTATCCAAATAAGGTATTAGTTTTAAATGACTTATACCTATTCTATGAAGTAAGTTAACTGTTTCAATAGTAGTCTCTTTAGTATCATTAACTACTAAAACCTTTGTATCATTTGGGATTGCAGCAATTTTATAGATTTCTTTTTCTCTTAGTGTTCTTTCTATAACAATAATACAACTCTCTATTGAAGCAAATTTTTGAATTTCGTACGCCTTTTCATCTATCATAACTAAAATTACATTATCTTTTATCTTTTCTCCTTCCTTCATTTCATATAAATAATAGTTATTTATATCAATCTTATTAGCAAAAACTTCATTTAAGTTTTCACGTAAAAACTCAGATAGCGGGCCTTTTCTATTTGTAACAAGTGCAATACTCTTCAAACCTATCCCTCCTTAAGTACGGGTAAAATATAACAAAGCCTTATTGGAATTAATTTTTCATTTGCAATTTATTTTTGTTATCGAAAACTTTTAAAAAAAGTAAAGCATTAACATTATTTTCTTATACATATAATTTTATGTTTATAAACAATAAAATAAAAATCAATCATATAAAGCTTATATTGTGTTATGTTAATAAACAAAATTAACTTATTTATTCAAGATACCATTTAACAATACCATTAAAAAAGTTATAATATACTTAATATTTCATATATTGTTTTGTATATTATTGGAAATGTCACAATTCACCTGGGTGGCACTTTTGAGAAAAGGGGAGGATATAATGCAAAAACTATATTATGAAAATCCATATATTTTTGAATGGGAGGCCAAAGTAGTAAACCAAAGGGAAAAGGATAATTTTTATATTGTTGAACTCTCTACCACATCCTTTTATCCAGAAGGTGGTGGACAGCCAAGGGACTATGGAACAATCGATGGGATTGAGGTTGTTGATTTATTTGAAGAAAACGATACAATCTACCACGTTGTTAACAAAAAAATTGAAAAGAATACTGTGAAGTGCAAAATTGATTTTGAAAGAAGATTTGACCATATGCAAAACCATACTGGTCAGCATCTTCTATCCTCTATTTTTATAGAACTTTATAATGCTCCAACTAATAGTTTTCATTTAGGAGATGATTATGTAAGCATTGATGTAGGTTTAGAAAATATAACAGATGAAATGGTTAAAAGGGTTGAAGATAGAGTAAATGAGCTGATTTTTAAAGATATACAAGTAAAATCCTATATATTAGATTATGATGAAGCTAAAAAATTACCTTTAAGAAAGCTTCCTCCTACAGATGTTGATATAAGAATTGTTGAAATAGATGGAATAGACTACTCTCCCTGTTGTGGTACCCACGTTAGAAACCTTGGGGAAATTGGAATGGTTAAAATATTAAAGACTGAAAAATATAAAAATATGACAAGAGTATATTTTAAATGTGGCAGAAGGCTACTTAAGGATTTTCAAGAAAAGAATTCAATAATAAATAACCTAAACAAAAAATTATCTGTTCCACAAAATGAAATATTAGTTAAAATTGATTTAATGCAAAATGAAATAAAAAATCTATCAAAGGAATTTAATCTACAAAGGGAAATAAACTCAGAATATATTGCAAAGGACTTAATAAATAAATGTGAAGGGGATATAATTTCAAAAGTATATGAAGATAAATTGTTTGATGAAATACAAATGATAGCAAATAAAATATCTTCTTTATGTAGCAAAGTTGTTATTCTATCATCTATACCTGATAAAAAAGTTATACTCACCCACAATGGCAATATTAAAATAAACTGTGGACAAATTTTTAAGGAGATCTTACCAAATTTTAATGGCAGAGGTGGAGGAGGGCCAAAATTTGCCCAAGGAAGTTTTGAAAATATGAACGATATAAATAATTTTATTGAAAATTTAATAGATAAAATAAAGAATGAATCTTTAACTTAAAAAGGACAGTAGGTTTTCCTACTGTCCTTTTACATTTATTATCCAATCATAATCTTAATATCATCATCCACGTTTGTTATTCCACCTATCCCAAAGTTTTCAACAAGAACCTTTGCAACATTTGGTGATAGGAAGGCTGGTAGTGTTGGTCCAAGGTGAATATTCTTAACTCCAAGGTATAATAGAGCTAAAAGTACAGTTACTGCCTTTTGTTCATACCAAGCAATATTGTATGCAATTGGTAATTCATTTATATCATTTAATTCAAATACTTCCTTAAGCTTTAGTGCAATTACTGCAAGTGAATATGAATCATTACATTGTCCGGCATCTAAAACTCTTGGAATTCCTGCTATATCCCCAAGTTCAAGCTTGTTATATCTATATTTTGCACATCCTGCTGTTAAAATTACAGTGTCCTTTGGAAGCTTCTTTGCAAATTCTGTGTAATAATCTCTTGACTTCATTCTTCCATCGCAGCCAGCCATAACCACAAATTTTCTGATTGCACCACTCTTTACTGCTTCAACAACCTTATCAGCAAGCTGTAGTACTTGATTGTGGGCAAATCCTCCGATTATTTCACCTTGCTCTATTTGTACAGGTGGCTTACACTTCTTTGCGTGTTCTATAATTTCACTAAAGTCTTTATTACCATTTTCATCTTCCTTAATGTGCCTTACACCTGGGAATCCTACAACACCTGTTGTATATAATCTATCCTTATATGAATCCTTTGGTGGTACTAAGCAGTTTGTTGTCATTAGAATTGGTCCATTGAATAATTCAAACTCCTTATCTTGTAACCACCAAGCATTTCCGTAGTTTCCTACAAAGTGTTCATACTTCTTAAATGCTGGATAGTAATGGGCTGGAAGCATCTCTCCGTGCGTATAAACATCTACACCTGTTCCCTTTGTTTGTTCAAGTAATTGTTCTAAATCCTTTAAATCGTGTCCACTTATTAGTATTGCTGGATTGTTTCTAACACCTATATTTACCTTTGTAATCTCTGGATTACCATAGGTTGATGTATTAGCCTTATCAAGCAGTGCCATAACATCAACAGCATACTTTCCTGTTTCAAGTGCAAGTGAAACAAGTTCATCTGCACCAAGTGTATCATCTAAAGTTGAAGCAAGTGCCCTTTGCATAAACTTAAATATTTCCTTATCAACGTGTTTTAAAACATAGGCGTGATTTGCATATGCTGCCATTCCCTTAACACCATAAGTTATAAGCTCTCTTAGGGATCTTATATCTTCATTTTCTGTTTTTAATATTGAAACTTCCTCTGCCTTCTTTTGTACGTCTTCAATAGAAACTATAAAATTTGCTGCATCGTGAGTTAAACTTGTTATATCTATTCCTTTTTCCTTAAGTTCATTCTTTATATCTTCTCTAATTTTTATACCTTCTAATACTCTTTCATATATAACTTTGTCGTCAAAATTTACATTGGTAATAGTTACAAATAAACTCTCCATTATAAACTTATCTACATCATCTCTTTGGATTCCATTTTCCTTTGCTGAAAGGTTTACCATTGATAAGCCCTTTAGTGTATACATAAGTAGGTCTTGGCTCTTTGCAACCACATCGTTCTTACCACATACACCTCTTAAGCTACATCCCTTTCCACCTGCAGCCTCCTGACATTGATAACAGAACATACTCATCCGAATCCCTCCTAAAATTTATTTATGTCTTAATTATACTTGCTATATTTTGGGGATTCAGTGATTTATATCACATAAATAAATTTTTATATGTTTATTATAAAAAAGCACCGTAAATTACGGTCAGGCTGTTGAAAAAGTTATATATTGAGTAGCCCCATGAAGGATTTCTTGGGCATCGATTCTACGGCTTAAGCAATTCTAAGCTTTTCTTTGTTTGAAAAAGTCCTGCCCTCGCGATGCCATCGTCCTGATGGCCGCTCGGCTCGGCACGTCCTGTGCCGAATTACGGACTTTTTCAAAGTCGAAAAGCAATAATTGCTAAAGCTCATGAAATATGCCATTTTGAAATCCTTTCATGGGGCTTTTTCATATTTTAGCTAACAAACATGTTTATCAACAATCTGACCGTAAATTACGGTGCTAATAAACAAAAATACTATTAGTAAAGTATCTTAAATTTTTTATCTCCTTTTACATCTACTTGTTCTTTATCTATATCATCAATCCTTGAAAATCCATTTCCCTTTAAGATTAATTCTAAAAATTTATATATTTTTTCCTCTTCTCCCTCAACTTCTGCCTCAACTGATCCATCATCTAAATTTTTCACATAACCACTTAATCCTAAAGTATATGCTTTTGTATAAACAAAATACCTAAATCCAACTCCCTGAACTCTACCATAAAATTTAAATCTATACCTCTTCATAGAAACACCCCATAAAAAATTTGGATAATTTCACATTTCACCTGGGTGGCACTTTAGTTGAGTAAAGACACTATTCTTAAGTCCTTTCTATTCATTAAATCTATTAACTCATCTCCAACCTTTACAATTGGATATGAAACATTTTGTGGTGTAACGTAAACAATTTCGCCTGCTCGTCCATCACTTAAAATCACCTGCATTCCTATGTAATAGCTTGCAATGTTATGTAAAAAGGTCAATAAAATTTTTGTATCAAACTTAGTATATCCATCTAATTCAATTATCTTAAAGGCATCAAAGGGAGTCATCCTGCCCTTATAAACCCTCTCCTGCGTTAATGCATCATATACATCACATATGGAAATAATCTTTGCAAATAAATTTATCTTATCACCCTTTATTTTTAGAGGATATCCTGAACCATCTTCATTTTCGTGATGCATTAGTATTCCCTTTAATACTTCAAGGCTAATGCGAGTATCCTGCTTTGCTATTTCATAACCATACTGTGCGTGCTTTTTCATTATTTCAAATTCTTTTTGAGTAAGTGGACCCTTTTTATTTAATATTTCTTCTGGTATTTTAGCCTTTCCTAAATCGTGCATAACTGCCGCCTTTGTCAATTCTGTTATTACATCTTCTCTAAGTCCAAGCCATTTTCCAAGAAGCATACTGTAAAAGGCCACATTTAGACTATGATTATATGTGTATTCATCATAGGCTTTAAATGTTGATAAAAACTTAATCACATTATCCTTATTTTCCATTTCTAATTTTATATCATCTGCTATATTTGATATAACTCCATAGTCAAGCTTTTTACCTAAAGCTAAGTCACCTATTATATTTTTAACTGTATCAACATTTTTTGAATATTCCTTGCTTAAATTTTCAAAGGCAATATTTGATCTATCTAAATTTTCACTTTCAGAATAAATATGTATATTATTTATCCCTAAATTTCTTAGTTTGTTTATTATAAACTCATTTAAAACTGTTCCCTCTGTAACAATTACTGCTCCTGTTTCAGTAATTACATCTAATGCAACTTTATCACCAATGCAGCAGTCATTAATCTTTACAAATCTTTTTTTCAAGATACCAAACCCCTTTAAATTGAAAATATATGTAAGATAATTATAACATAAATTTTTATAATATATATATTTTTTTGTAATTTTAATTTATAATCATTTTAGGGGGGATTATAATGAGTGGTATAAATTTTGTAAAAAATCTATCGTATTATATATCTTCATTTTTATTTCTTGAAATTTTGTTTAAAATACTTACAAATATTCATTCCTTCAATTCTCTTTTTATCTATACAATAATCTTTTGCATTACTATCTCGGTATTTTTTTGTATTATATCTAATATATTTAATGAAAAAACAAGTTATATTATTTCTAAGATAATAGTTTTTATATTTTGCCTAATATTTGCAAGCCAATTTATATATTTTAAGATATTTAAAACATTTTATACATTATATTCTGCTGCAAACGCATCCCAAGTAATTGAATTTTGGAAAGATATATTCTTTATATTAGGTAAAAATCTACATTTTGTCTTTTTATTCTTTATTCCTTTTTTTGTTTTGATTTTCTTTAAAAAGTATATTATTTCATCTAATAAACTATCAAAATTAGAGGTAATATTCTTAGTATTGTTATTCTTTTTATCACAAATAATAAACTCTTTATATATATATACCTCAAAAGAAAGAAGAGAATTATTGCTTGAACTTAAAAACAATACTAATTCATCAACAGTCACAGCTCACAAATTAGGATTACTTGCTTCAGTTAATATGGATATAAAAAAATTTATTTTTAATAATAAAGCAAAATCTAAATCAATAGAAACGCTGAGTCAAAAAATAGAAGAGGAAGAGAACATACAAAAAACAAAAAACGAAAAGAAAGAAGAGAAAAAAGTTGAATATAATATGATGAATATTAATTTTGATGAGTTAATTTCAAAAGAAAAAAATGCAACATTAAAGCAAATGCATTCATACTTTAAGAATTTATCTCCAACAGAAAAAAACGATTATACAGGTAAATATAAGGGGTATAATCTCATATTTATTACTGCTGAAAGTCTCTCTCCTTATGCTTTAAATAAAGATTTAACTCCAACTTTATATAAACTCGTAAATGAAGGATATAGGTTCACTAACTTCTACAATCCTATTTGGGGTGTCAGTACAACTGATGGTGAATACGTTGCCTGTACAGGACTTATTCCTAAAGCTGGCATTTGGAGTTTTAAAGAATCCTCTAAAAACTATTTACCATTTGTAATGGGAAATCAATTTAAAAAACTTGGTTTTAAAACATTAGCATACCACAACCATACATATACATACTATAAAAGAAATCTATCCCATCCTAATATGGGATACATATATAAAGGAGTTGGCAATGGGCTTGATGTTAAAAAATCTTGGCCTGAGTCCGACCTCGAAATGATGGAAAAAACTATTCCAGAATATATAAATAGTGAGCCATTTCACGTATACTATATGACCGTTAGTGGGCATTTACGCTATTCCTTTTCTGGAAATGCAATGTCTATAAAAAACAAAAAGTTTGTAGAAAATTTAAATCTCTCTGATGAAGCAAAGGCATATATAGCCGCTCAAATAGAATTAGATAGAGCCTTAGAATATCTTTTAAACAAACTTGAAGAAAAAGATTTATTAAAAAGAACTTTAATTGTAATAAGCCCAGACCACTATCCATATGGTTTAAGTGAAGTAACAATAGACGAACTTGCTGGTCATAAGGTTGAGAAAAATTTTGAACTTTATAAAAGTACCCTTATAATATATACCAAAAATATTGAGCCTAAAGTTATAGACAAGCCCTGCTCAAGTCTTGATATTATACCAACCATATCTAACCTTTTAGGTTTAGAGTATGATTCAAGGCTTTTAATGGGAACTGATATATTTTCAAACTCTGAACCTCTTGTTATATTCCAAAATAAAAGTTTTATAACTGATAAAGGTAGGTATGATTCAATACAAAATAAATTTATACCTAATGAGGGTGTAAATGTAGATGATAATTATATAAAAAGAATTAAAAATATGGTTGATATTAAATTTTTCTTATCAGAAAAAATACTCGAACTTGATTATTATAGAAAATTATTTAATTAATAAAGGTCGGGCTAATACCCGACCTTCAGATTGTTGACAAACATGTTTGTTAGCTAAAATATGAAAAAGCCCCATGAAAGGATTTCAAAATGGCATATTTCATGAGCTTTAGCAATTATTGCTTTTCGACTTTGAAAAAGTCCGTAATTCGGCACAGGACGTGCCGAGCCGAGCGGCCATCAGGACGATGGCATCGCGAGGGTAGGACTTTTTCAAACAAAGAAAAGCTTAGAATTGCTTAGCGAAATGAATCGATGCCCAAGAAATCCTTCATGGGGCTAATCAATATATAACTTTTTCAACAGCCTGACCTTTTACTCATTCATATTCTCAACTAAATTTTTCATTGTCTCAACTGCTTCCCTTTCATCCTCGCCATCTGCCTTAATTACTATTTCATCTCCCTGCTTTACCGCGAGGCTAAGAAGCCCTAAAAGACTCTTTATATTAACTTCCTTATCTCCTTTTTTGAAGAATATATTGCTCTTAAACTTTTTAGATTCTGTTACAACTATTGTTGCTGGTCTTGCGTGAAGACCTGTTTTGTTTTGTACTATTGCCTTTGCCTCAACCATTTTGAACCCTCCATTTATTTAATATTAAGTTGGCTTGCTGCCTCTCTATCTAAAATTAAAGTTACATCAGGATGAAGCTGCAGTATTGATGCAGGTACATCTGGTGTTATAGGACCATTTACCATCTTTTCAATTATCTCTGCCTTCTCTTTACCTGATGCTAAAAGAACTATCTTTCTTGTATGCATTATTGTCTTTATTCCCATACTTATTGCCTTTGTTGGTACCTCTTCTATTGAATTAAAAAATCTTGAATTTGCCTTTATTGTATCCTCATCAAGCCTTACAAGATGTGTCTTTGCTTCAAATTTAACATCTGGTTCATTAAACCCAATATGACCATTTTTCCCTATTCCTAAAATCTGAAGGTCGATTCCTCCAGCCTTTTCTATTTTTTCTTCATATTCTATACATTCTTTTTCTATATCCTCTGCCCTTCCATCTGGAATGTTTATGTTATTTTTATCTATATCTACATACTTAAACAAGTGTTCCATCATATAAAAATAGTAGCTCTGTGGATTTTCTCTATCAAGTCCATAATACTCATCTAAATTAAATGTAACTACATCTTTAAAGCTAAACTTTCCTTCACGATACATTTTTACAATTTCCTTATACATACCAATAGGAGTTCCTCCTGTTGCAAACCCTATTACACTTCTTGGCTTTAATATTAGTTGGCTTGCAACAATGTCTGCTGCCTTTTTACTTAATTCATCATAGTTTTCTGTAACAATTATTCTCATAAAAACCCCTCCTATGCTATGCTGTAAATACAATTTTCCCCTCTTCTATTGTCAGCATAACATCTATATCTTCATTAAAAATTATAATATCTGCATCTTTTCCTTTTTGTATACTACCAATCCTACAATCTTCTTTAATTACCTTTGCTGGATTTAAAGATGCCATCCTAACAGCATCAACTATATTTATTCCCAATTTATTTACAACATTATACACAGCCCTGTTTAAAGTTAGAATACTTCCTGCCAGTGTACCATCCTCAAGCCTTGCAGAAGTTTTATCTACAAAAACCTTCTGACCTCCTAAATCATATATGCCTTCTTCCATACATCCTGCCCTCATTGAATCTGTTATTAAAACCACTTTGTCAATTCCTTTTATTTTAATTAATAACCTTAAAGCTTCAGGATGAACGTGGATAAGGTCCGCAATAACTTCACAGGTTATATCTGTATTAAATACAGCTCCAACAGCACCCGGTTCTCTATGATTAAAGGGACTCATTGCATTAAAGGTATGCGTTGCGTGGCTTATTCCCTTTTTTATTGCATTAACTGCAACTTCATAGTTGGCACTTGTATGTCCCATAGAAATAACTATGTCTTTAATTTTTGATATACTATCTATAAATTTAAATTCCTCATCTACTTCTGGTGCAACTGTTATTATCTTTATTACATCTATATAATCCATAATAAAATCATAGCTTGGAGGAATTATATACTTATCATCCTGTGCCCCTTTATATTTTTTGCTTATAAAGGGGCCTTCTAAATGCACTCCTAATACCTTCGCTCCCTTTACTTTATCTTTATTACTCTTTATATTTTCAAGTGCCATATATATTCTATCCCTTGACATAGTCATAGTCGTCGGTAAAAAGGCTGTAGTTCCACATTGTGCAAGTGTTTTACTTATATTTTGAAGTGCCTCAAAGTTTGCATCCATTGTATCACTTCCGCCTAAGCCGTGTATGTGTATGTCAATAAAACCTGGTGATACATAGTTACCTTTAGCATCTATTATTTCACAATCATTTTTATTTATTTTTTCTTCATCCACAATATCAACAATCTTTTCATCAAAAATCAAAGCTTTACCCTTAAGTATTTCACCTTCAGTTATTATTTTCCCATTGATTATTGCCTTCATTTTATCAGCCCTTCTTCATATTCTTTTAATGCCTTTACAATATATCCTCTGTTTTTTTCTAAAAGCCTCTTGGCTTCTTCCTTTGTAAGCCCGGTTTTTATCATAAGTATGCTAAGTTTTACATTATAATCTGTTTTATCTAAAATAGTTTCTATCACCAAATCATCTTCACCTGTTGCAATTTTAACTATTCTTTTTGCCCTCTCATATAGTTTTTTATTTGATGCCTGAACATCCACCATTAAATTTTGATAAACTTTACCAAGTTTTATCATTGTTCCGGTTGAAAGCATATTTAAAATCATTTTTTGAGCTGTTCCTGCCTTCATCCTTGTTGATCCCATTATAACTTCAGGTCCAACCTCAACCGATATTGCAACATCCGCATAGTCATTCATAATACTCTTTTTATTCATATTTACTGCAATTGTTAGTGCACCTATTTCCTTTGCATATTTCATTGCACCAATAACATAGGGAGTTCTTCCCGATGCTGCAATTCCACAAACAACATCCTTTCCATTTAAATTTTTTTCAATCATATCTTTTCTGCCAAGTTCCTCATCATCTTCCGCACCCTCAACAGCTTTAAACATTGCTGTATTTCCTCCAGCTATAACCCCCTGAACCAAGTCATAATCAACACCAAATGTTGGGGGACACTCTGAAGCATCTAATATACCAAGCCTTCCACTTGTACCAGCACCAACATATATTAATCTTCCACCCTCTAATAGCCTCTCTGCTATTAAATCAATTGCCTTTGCAATACTTTCCTTCTCCTTTTCAATTGCAAATGCCACCTTTTTATCCTCTTCATTAATCATAGTAACCATATCAAGTGTACTTACTCTATCTATATACTTTGTATTTGGATTTATTGATTCAGTTGTAAGATGTGCTAAGTTTATTTTGTCCATTGAATTCACTCCTAACATTAAAGTTCAAAACCAAATTTCTGCCAGGGTTCTATATAGTCTAATAAGAATAACTCTTCTTCCTTAATTCTTCCTACAACATTTGTCTTACCTGAATTTTTCATATCCTTTAATGCTATTTGTAACTCACCAGCATAATGTCCATATAGTGACGTATCAATCAATATATCTCCTCTCTTAATATCTGGTGTATTAAATGGTACAAACTCGTGTCCCTTATATTTAACTCTGCTCTGTGTAGATCTAATCATATATTCTGACACATCTCCACGGTTAAAGTGTAATTCTTCTAAAACTATTTTTCTTTCTACCTCAGGTATATCCTTAACAAGCTCTACCTCAAATTTAAGAATATCCCTATCAACTTTACTTAGTTGCCTCATCTCATCTTCAGAAGCAAAGCAGTTTGCAATTATGACATCATCAATTAATCCTGTTGCAAATAGATGCTTTGCTTGAATCTTTATTGGTAAATTTCTATGCATTTCTAATGTACATAGTCCTTCATTAACAGGCCAAGGCCCAAAAGTACTGTTGTTTGAAGATACAAAAGCGGCTGTCCTTATACCTAATTCTTTAAATTGTTTACTACACTTTACAAAGTGACTATAGCTTAAACCTGTATATCTATGGGGATAAAAGTTATGACATGCAATTAGATTTTCTAAATTTGGCTTGTAGCTTAAGATATTTTCAATGTACTTAGTGCCATTACTCATATTGATTTCAATTTTCAATCCATAAGGATTAAATGTCATAAGCGATTCTTCTAATCCACTAAATCCCATATCAAGTCTTATACCATATACATTGAGTTCTTTAAAAAAACTTAAATCCTTATAGCTGATTCCCAGCTCTCCGAAAACTCTTGGACTTACATCTGCTATTACATTCATTCCTAATCTATTGGCTTCATTTATGATTTCCTTAAAATCCTTTACTATTTTTTCTTTATCACCATTAACAGATAAAAGACAAGTAAAAACCCTATTAAAACCGTACTTTGCTGCTAAGTTTAAATACTCTATATTTTCCTGTAAACTGGCCTTTTCAGGATATATTGAAATTCCTAATTGTTTCATATATTATTCCCCCTAAAAAATTTTTTACTTGGTGTAATGTTCCCTAAAACAACTCTTTGTTTTGCTCCTGTTGCCCCTCTTACATTCGAACATATTCCATTTAATGTTTCATTTGCAAGTATAGCAAACGCAATTGCTTCTTTTGCATCTGAAGAAAATCCTAAATCCTCTAATATAAAAACCTTGCAGTTTGGCAATAAATTTTTTATCATACTAATTAAAGTTTTATTATAACTTCCACCACCACTTATGATTACTTCGTCAATATCGTATTTATCAAAAATAAACCTTTTATAGTTTTCATATATTGAATACGCTGTAAAGGCAGTTACCGTAGCTATAATATCAACATCTCTTTTATTTTTCCATTTAGTTAAAAGTTCATCAACAAATTGGCTACCAAACAATTCTCTCCCTGTAGTTTTAGGAGGTTTTTTTTGTATATATGGTATATCTAAAAGTTCTCTTAACATATTTTCAATTATTCTTCCCTGTGAAGCTAAATATCCATCTTTATCATATTTTACTCCCTTGAGTCTCTGTACAACTTCATCAATAATCATATTACCTGGCCCAGTATCAAAGGCAAGAATATCATCAACTGTACAATTTTTAGGTATTACAGTAACATTGCCTATTCCACCTATATTCTGTAGTGCTCTATTTCTATCCCCTTTAAATAATATGTAGTCTACATAAGGTACAAGTGGTGCACCTTGTCCTCCTGCTGCCATATCCATAACTCTAAAATTAGAAACAACTGTTGTTCCTGTCTCATAGGATATAACTGCTGGTTCTCCAATCTGAAGTGTTGATTTTATACTTTCTGCTTTGTCTGTTGGTATATGATATACAGTTTGCCCGTGTGAACCTATAAAATCTAATTTATGAATAGGGAAATTTGCTCTTTTGCATACCTCTTTTACTGCATCTGCAAATATATATCCTAATTTAAAATTTAAACTGCATATTAATTCAACATTAGACTCCTCTATTCTACAGCAACTTTTTATCTCTTTTTTTATAGAATCTGGCATATCTAAATTAACAAACTCTATTAGTTCAACTTCTGTATTCTCACCACTTCCCTTTATTTTAACAAGTGCTGCATCAATTCCATCTAATGATGTCCCTGACATAAGTCCTACAGCATATTTAAACATTACTATCACCAGCCAATTTACTATATTCCAAAAGAGCTAAATAAAATGCACCCTTTGATGATGGAACATCTTCATCTATTAAATCTACTTTCTTTAATTTTCTACTTAAAATCTTTTCAAAATTTTCTCTAACTATATCAACTTTTGTTAAGACACTACCTTTAATTCCAATCTTTACGTTATTAAACATATTTAGTTTATTTGCAACCATATATGTTATTTCTGATAAATCATTAGCAGCATCAATTAATATCTGTTTAGCGTATAGGTCATAACAACTGCTTTCTACTATAACTGGAACTAATGCAGCAATACTTGCCTTATCAGACTGATAAACAAAGTCTTTGATCTCTTCTACCCTTTTAATGTTTAATTTTTTCATTATATTTAATGTTAAAGGGCTCTCTTTACATCCCATATCATATTCGTTGACTGCTTTTTTTAAAGCCTTTAGTGCTATGTGATATCCACTTCCTTCATCACCTAAAATATGTCCCCATCCTCCGGCCCTTACAATTTCATTTTCTCTTTTGCCTATACTTATAGAACCTGTACCTGAAATAGTAATTATTCCATCTTCCCCTTTTAATAAAGACGCGTGTGCTATAACTGCATCATTTACTACTTTTGTCCTTACTTTAAAATAATCTTCTATTTTTTGTTTAATAATAATGCTATAATTTCCCACTTCAACTCCTGCTAAACCTGCACATATAAATATGCATCTAATCTCTCTATTTTTTTCATATACACCCTTTATACAGCCACCAATTGCTTCTATTATATTCTCTAATGCCTTTGTTTCATCAACCAACACATTTCCAAAACCTGTGACATTTTTAAAAATAACATCTCCATTCATACTAAAGGCTACTGCTTCAGTTTTAGTTCCTCCTCCATCTACACCTATGATATAATGCAAACTATCACCAGCCTCTTAGTTTAATATCATTTCTAAAATATTACACAAATCATCATCTGAAAAAATAATACTAAATTTTCTTTCTATAAAAGATAGGTTCTCTTTTAGATAGTCATAGATTTCAATATACTTATTTTTTATTAATTCTTTATTTTCACACTTCACTGTTTCCTCTTTGTTGATTAACTTTTCAATCAAACAACCTAAATGTATAATAATACCATTTAACTCATCCTCATCAATATGAATCTTAAAAGTCTTAAGTAAATTATCAAACATATTTACAATAAAATCTACCAAATCATCTGACTCATCAATTTGCAAATACTCCTTAAAAACTATAGTTAAATTTCTTTTAAACTCTTCACTTGAAGTTGTATAATTAATATATCCTTTATAATACTGCTCAAATAGTGAATCAAGTGAAATATACTTTATACCTTCAATTTCTATTTTAAACGGACTAACAATCGCTTCAATTTCAGAATTTTTTCTAAGTGCATTAATTGCTTTTAAAAATTCTGTTTTATCTTTAATAGCTAAGTTAACTACATCATATTTAGTTCTATCAAATTTTCGATAGATTAAATCCTTAATTTTTTGTGCAGTTCCTTCTCCAGTTGTACAAGCTGAAATTATAATGGGTTTATTTTTTGCACTAAACGTTTTTTCAGCTTCACCTATTTCTTTTTCTTCAGCCTTAAGTGAACTTACAATATCACTCAAACTTGCATTCATTAAAGCCATTCTTGTCGCTTTAATTGCCATAAGTGTAGTAACCATATCTACACATTCTACATCTATTCCTGTATTATTAGAAATCATTTTATCAAAATATCTCAATGAACCCATATCAACTAAAAGTAATGCACCTTTTCCTTCATTTTTCTCTTTTATTATTTCTTCAATCTTTTTTAGTGCATCCTCTGGCTTCATTGAAAGTGGCATATCAAAAGCTAATGCATGATTAGTGTTTAACAAATGATTTACTACCTCGACCATTGATGTGGCTGTGCTACTTCCATGCATTGCTACTAAAACTAATACCTTGCCACTATTTTCCTTTATTTCTGCTGCAAAAAACATTGCAATAAAACCTATTTCATCTAACGGAACCCTAACATTAAACTTTTCCTCTAACTTTTCAGCAAGAGTCATTGCAATCTTAAACTCCTGTGGATATTTTTCTCGTATTTCTTCTAACTTTGGATTCTCTATCATTTTATTTAATTTAACTCTATTTAAAAATGTATCAATATGTATGACTAATCCTAAGAATGTATTTTTTGAAATTTTTCTCTTTAACTTATACTCCGCCAAAGGTATAAATGATTTTATAAATTCGAATAAATCGTTATTTATTAATCTTTTGACTTCTTCATCTTCATTTCTTAAATTGATATTCTTTAAATATTTATTTATATATTGTTCAACTTCATTTGAAACAATATTTTTTATTTCATTTGTTTCTAATCCCTTAGATTTAAAATACGAAGTTCTTTTTTCCATAAACTCATAAATATTTTGTGATAGAGTATATTTATCATCCTCAATAAAGTCTTTTGATATTTCATTTGTTTTTATTTTTAATTTTCTCATATTTATTTTGCTTGCAACAAGTAAACCTGCTTTTACCTTTTCGTTAAAATCATCAAGTGTAACATTTAAAACATCTCCACCAAACATACTTCTTATATAGGCCTTTGCACAAGCAATTTGTATATCACTCTTAAGTTCACCTATATTATTTAAGCAGTCGTAGTTTAATAGGGCAGTAATTGCATCCTGTTCCACTTCTATTTTTCTATTTATCCTTTTTGATTCTTCTTCAAAGAAATTTTTTATTAACTCAAATCTTTCTTCAATTGGTCTTTCTCTTAAAGGAGGAAGTGAAATAATAACTGGAATTCTTCTTACAAATGTTTTAAGAAGAGTTGATTCTATATTTTCTGTTGTAGCCGCAATTATCATTACATTTATAGGTATCTCCTGAGTTGAGCCTAATTTTACATATCTTCCTTCATCTATTAATGTGAAAAGCATCTCCTGCCCCTCTGGTGGAAGTCTATGTACTTCATCAAGAAACAATATACCATCTCTTGCTTTTTCAATTATTCCATCTCTGTCCTCTGTAGCTCCTGTATATGCACCTTTTTTTACACCAAATAAATAGGATATAAGAAGCTGTGGATTATTTGCATAGTCTGCACAGTTAAAGATTGCAAATTTATTACTATCATTTATCATCTTTGACTCTACAGCATATTTAAACATTATCTTTGCAAAATAAGATTTTCCAACCCCAGTTTCTCCAACTATTAAAGTATGCAATCCCTTTGGTGGATAAACAATAGCAGCCTTTGCTAACGAAATTTGATTTTTTAAACTTCCATTATTTCCAATAATGGTATCAAATACAGAAAGACTTTTATTAACTTCTTCTTTTATTAATTTTTCTTCATTTACAAAGTATCTTACTGGCCTTCCTGATGATTTTTTAATACTTCCTTCATTAACAAGTCTACTAAATTCTCTTACTACATTACTTCTTTGCATATTCATTATTTGAGCTATTTCCTGTGCAGTTACCCCAATTACTTTCCCTGTTTGCTTTTTTTGTTTTATACATTCTTCCTTAATGACATCGTATACCTTTTTATATTTCACACTAATCCCGCCTTATAAAATTTATTTATTTTTTTTATTTGCTATCTTTACAATACCTTTGTATTCATCCTTTTCTAACATCTGTCTTGTAATCTCAAAAAACATAATACACAATACAGAAGATACAATCAACAATATGTTCCAAATAACGGGATTAATTTTATTGAATAAAAAGCTTGGGACTATTAATACTAAAAATGCTGAAAAACCTATAATCCATCTATTCAGTTTTATTTTTTTCATTATATAATTAGTAAATTTAACCGAACCTACAATTAAAGCTATGAAAAAGATTATATAAAACAGTTTTGAAGGCATCTATATCTCCTCCATACTACTTTTTCTCTTCTAATTTTTTACACAAGTTTACGATTTGTTCTATTAAATTTTTTTCTGAAATTGCAGTCATTAAATGGTCTTGTGCATGAACCATAAGTAAATTCATCTGTAGATTTTCACCATTTATTTCAGCCTGAATAAGCTTTGTCTGAGTATTGTGAGCAATATCTAATTCCTCTTGAGCCTTTGCAAGTAATTCTTCAGCCTCTTTAATATTTCCCTCTTGGGCCTTTTTAACAGCTTCAAAGGCATATGCTCTGGCATTTCCTCCATGTGATATTATTTCAAAGATTTCATTTTCCATAAATAACCCTCCAATCTGCGATTTTAAAATTGAGTCATTAATTTAAAATTAAATTTTTCTATAAGATTTGTTGTATGAATTGAATATAAAATTTAATTCATACAACAAATCTAACTTGATTGGTAAATATTAGAGTTATGCTAAACATTTCTCTAATATTTTTTATATATGCACCAGGGTCAAACCCTGGTGCTTAAGTTTTACATATTTAAAGTTGATTCAGTAGCTGCAATTTGAGCCTTTTCTTCCTCAATCATTTTCTTTTCATATACCTTAAAGAATGGATAATAAATTACCATTGAAATTAAAATGTTTATTATTACCAAAATAACAGCTGATATACTACCATTTGTTGCGAAATATGCTCCAATTGGTGCCGGAAGTGTCCAAGGTGCATTTATTGCAAATCTTCCAACGATACCTATTGATACAGCAATATAAGAAATTATACCTATTACAAGTGGTGCAACTATAAATGGTATTGCAAGGATTGGGTTCATTACTAATGGTACACCAAACATCATTGGTTCATTGATATTAAATATTGCTGGTATTATTGAGAATCTACCAACCTTCTTTAGATATTCAGATTTTGAGAAGCATAGTAAAATTGCAAGTCCTAAAGTCGCTCCTGCACCTCCAATCCATACAAGCCATTGGAAGAATTGTTCTGGTGCAATATTTGGAAGTGGTTGTCCAGCTGCAAGTGCTGCTGCATTTTCTTCTAATAAAACTAACCAAATTGGTCTAAGTACTGAACCTATAACTGACGCTCCGTGAATACCTGCTGACCACAATAATGTAATAAGGAAAATTGGAACAAGTACACCCCAAATTGAGTTACCAGCCACACCCTTTACTGGTGCAAAGATATCCATAATGAATTTTTGTATATCAAAATTTAACCATACTCTTATAAACCATAGTACAACAATAATAACTGCTGCTGGTATTAATGCTTCAAAGGATCTTGAAACTGACTCTGGAACTTGTTCTGGCATTTTTAATGTAACATTGTATTTCTTTAAAATTCTTAAAACTTCAACTGCAAATATCATAGCAAGAATCGCTGCAAACATACCAGCTCCACCTAAATTACCCATAGGTAGTGCCCAACCTATTGGATTTGCACCTTGTATACCTGCTTCTGCTGCCTTCTTTAAAACACCATCAACATTCACTGGAATAGTCATCATCAAAAATGCTGCTAAGGAAAGAACTCCACCTGATACTCCGTCTAATTTATATGACTTTGCTAAGCTATATCCCATACCATATGCCGCGTATAGAGCCATAAGTCCCATTGTCATTCTAAATGGTATAAGTATTTTCCCCACATTAGGTGCAACAGCATCTGCCCAAGATTTAACTGGTGGAAATGCAATAATCAAGAAAAAGCTACCAACTATAATTAATGATAATGTTGAGATAATACCGTCTCTTATTGCTCTTAAATGTCTTTGTTCTGCCAGTCTTGCCATAGGAGGCATAAACTTTTCTTCAATCCATTTCAAAAACTTTTCCATTCTTTTTTCCCCCTCTTAATTATTTTTTATTTAGAATATTTTTTAATCTGTTCTAATACCTTTGGAGCCCCTATTGGAGTATATCCAGTTGGAACAATTAATTCTATTGGAACATTTGCATTAGCAGCTTGTTCTTTAAATACATCCATTCTATGTTTTACTTGTGGTGCTACTATTGCTAAATCATATCCCCCTGTCTTTAGCTCATCTTCGAATTCACCTGTTCCAACAGCTTTAATTTCAAGTGGAAAGTTTTGTTTGTCTGCTTCTTGTTTTATTGCCTTTACTACTATGGCACTTGACATTCCCCCTGAACAAACCATCAATACTTTCATCATCTTCCCTCCTATCTAAATTTTTTCATTTATACATAAGCAAATAGCGTGCCAAGTTGTAAATATATTGTATCTACTATACTTTGTAAGGTAGTGTATCAAAATCAAATTATTTGATACACTACCTTAATTAATAGTTGATACTAATTAAATGTTATCTTTCTTCTTTCTAATTAAAAGTAATGATATACCACATAAAATTAATACAAAACTTATTAAAACCAATATATTTGCATCTAATAATTGTCCTGTTTTAGGTAAATTTTCAATAGATTCATTTTGATTATTTTGTTCATTGTTTTTATCACTTTCTTCTGTATTTTTATTATCTTTATTCTTTAGTTCTAATAACTTTTCTTCAAGTGCAATCAGTTTATTAAGATTTACAATATTTGAATCATTATTTGCTATATTTACTAAGCTTCTTGCATTTTTTATAGCGTCTTCATCTTCTAAAGTCAAATTCTCAACATCTGGCAATGAAGCTATCGCATCTATTGCAGCTTGTTCTTTTGCATATTGGTTTGCCTGTTCTTCTGATACCTTTGAATCAATAAATTTTCTCATTGCTGCCTTCAGCTCATCAGTTGTACTTTCAATTAGATCTTTATCTAAATTTTCATCTTTTAAAATGTTAACAGCCTTATCAATTACAATTCTAAATTTAGCTTTTGAACCCTCTAAATAATTTCCTTGTTTTTTTCCTTCATCTGCACTATTAAACAAATCTTCAGACATTAAAATTAAAAGCTTTAAAGGATTATTTTCTTGATTGTTAGTTTGATTGTACACATTAACAAGCTCAACGTTAGTATAATAAGTCATTAGTATCTTATCATATGTCCATCCTTTATCTGATAAGCCCTTTGCTCCATATTGACTCATTCCTACTCCATGTCCGTTTCCTCCACCATAGAAAACAACACTAATTAAATTATTATTTTCATCTTTAATCGTATCGAATGTAAAGAAGGCAGATGGTAATATACTATAATTCTTTAATGAACTTGCATTATAGTCTTGTGATCCTCCTGTTGCCCTATATAAAATTACATCACTCCCCTTTGTATCTACTGCTCTTGGTCTTATGATAAATCTTATATTAAATTCTTTAACTATCTTATACGTTCCAGTAGTACCTACAATAACAAGTTCTGTTATATTGCCTCCTTCTCCACGTTTAGCGACATACATATTTAGTATTTCACCTGTTCCTTCTTCAGGTATTGGTTTGCTTATAAAGTTTCCATCTGAATCTTTAGTAAGTATAAATTGTGGATCAGCTTCATACCTTAACTTTATATTAGAATTTATTGTGTTTTGTAATTCTTGTTTACTCAAGCTTAGTTTCCATCTAAACCATGCTGAATCAGAATCATACGCCCTTAATGATATATTTTTATAAAACTCCGAAATTTCCTTTTCATCTTGTGTATTAATAGTTAATAATTTTGTATTATCTTGTGGATCAAATGTATAACTTCTGCCTATCAAATATGGAACTCGAATTCCTGGGAACATATTAGAGACTGGTTCTGACCATACTTCATGTTTTGCTGCACTATACCCTCCTGAAGTTGAATAATACCTTGCATCAACAAGTTGATCTCCATTTTTCATAACCATTCCTTTTGTTTCATTTACTGCTTGAGTAGCTGTTGGATTCTCGGGAGTATTGTTATATACTTGGCTTAACGTACTATCATCTACATGAAATCCTCTATCTGCAAATCTGCTGCTAAAATAATCTCCTAATGCATATGTTCTTGCTGCTACTGCTTGTGCCTTTAATGCTTCTAATCCAAATGATGCTGGCATTTCACTTGGTACAACCTGATATAAATACTTTTCAATTTGTATTTCATTTATTAAATTTAGTTTATCACCATTTTTAGATAGAGTAATTTCTAATGTTCCTCTGTAGGAAGGATTAAATACGGGGCTTCCTCTTCTTAATGTCGTAACAGTTATTTTTTCATCTTCATTAATAGGTTCAGCATATAATCTATTCAAAGTTTTATAAATTAAATTTCCGTTCTTGTATACTGAAATTTTCCCTTCTTCAACTTTGAAACTTATTAAATCATTATTTAATATATCAAAGCTAACATTGCTTTTTTTATCTATTAACTTAAATCCACTTGATGCCTTCATTTCAATATTTAAATAATCAAGCAAATTAATATCTGCTGGATTGTTTACATCACTTCTTATTCCAATTCTTATCTTATCTATTTTTGTTTCTCCATCAATTATTATCAAATCAACTTGATTATTCTTATTTAAATATAAAGTTACATTTTCAGCTCCAACCATAACATCTGATAAACTTTTTTCTATAACTTTATTATCAAGAATTTGATATACAAGTACATCTTGTGCTATATCAAGATATCCTCTATATTCAAGTTCAATTTTATTATTAATTATATCCTTCAGCATTATCTTTTCTTTTATATACTGCACCTTAGGATAGAATACTAATTCTGGCCTGCTTTCATTATGCAACCTATCAAATGCTGTTACAGCATATACATATTGTTTATTTTTATCTGCTGAATTATCAATATAGGAATATTCCTCTTTATTGTTATCTCTTCTTACTATTCCAATAACATTGGATGGATTTTCTATATTTCCAAGGCTTTTTCCCTCAAATCTATATACTGCATAATATGTTGAATCATTGTTAAAATCATCTTTCCATAATACCTCTATTTTGTTTTCGCCTAATAATTTATATGAAACATTTTGTACTTTATTTGGTGCCTTATCATCAATCCACGGCATAGCAGGTACAAATGCTTTTGTTTTAAAATAGTCATTCTTTATCTTGTCTGTATCACCTAAATTATTTAATCTTAATTGTTTTAAACTAAAGAACGAGCTACCCTTTACCTCGTTATATAATAAATTAAATTTAAGCTGATTTCCAATTTCTTCAGGATTCTTCCAATCGTTATCATTTGAATTTATTTTATAATTCGCATGTCCTATATATAAGTGACAATTTGTACCCTTTACAACATCTGCCCACCAATCTACAAGTTCTCCATATGGTGCAGCCGTAGTTCCAAAAGCCCAGTAAATTTGAGGAGTAATATAATCAATCCAGCCCTCTTTAACCCATTTCCTTGTATCAGCATATATATCATCATAGCTTGCTGATGAAGTAATTGGTGTATGTGAACCTACACCTTCAGCACTACCTTCTGGATGCTTATCATAATGTCCCCAAATACCGAATGGACTAATACCAAACTTAACATAAGGCTTCTTTTCTTTTATTGCTTTTGATACTTCCTTTATTAATGTATTAACATTATTTCTTCTCCAATCTTTTATATCAGTAAAACCTTGTCCATATTTTTGGAAGGTTTCTAAGTCTTCATTAGCATCACCAAAGTAATACGTTACTCCATTTCTTGTTACTTTATATGGGTAAAAATAATCATCAAAATGAATTGCATCTACATCATACTTTTGAACAACTTCAACTATACTTTCTTTTATATAATTAATTACTTCAGGTTCCCCAGGGTTTAATAAAAGTTTACCATCAAACTTTAATACATATTGAGGATGCATTTTAGCCCAGTTATTATCTGCTAAAGTAGCTAAAATTTCATCTATAGTTTTATTAGGTTCATATGTATTTGTAACTCTGTATGGATTAAACCAAGCATGAAACTCCATATTTCTTTCGTGTGTAACTTTTATCATCCATTCTAATGGATCCCAGCCAGGGTCTTTTCCTTGCACACCTGTTAGATATTCTGACCATGGATTTAAATCTGATTTATAAAATGCGTCTAACTTTGGTCTTACTTGAACTGTAATTGCATTAAAGTTCAATTCTTCAAATTCATCTAAAATCTTAAGATATTCTTGTTTAAATTCTTCTTCAGTTAAACCTGGTCTACTTGGAAAATCTAAATTTGTAACTGTTGATACCCAAGCTGTTCTAAACTGCCTTTTAAGTTGCTGATAATATTTAGGTATATAAACATTTTGTTGGTGAATTTGAATAGGTGTTTGAGTACCATATTTATATAATGGTACTACTTCACCTTCGAAAGCCTTTACTTTATACTGTCCTAAATTTAATACGGAAAAAAACATTAAAAATGCCATTAACCTTGAAAGAAGTCTAATTTTCACCTTACTCATTATCTTCCCCCCTCAACAGATTTGACATTTATAAAGCAAATATCATACCAAAATTTATATAATTTAAAAATTATTGTTTTACAAGGAAAATAATATTGTTAATGAGTCTATTGATACATTTATAATTTATCTTTTGATACAATTAGCTCTTAATTTTTAATTTTATAACTAAATAAATAGTGATTTTGTGTATTAATGTATATTTTTATAAATACTTTGATACACAAAATCACTTAGATTCCTATTAATAAATTTTAGATTATTTAAAAAACTAAAAGCCCTATGACTTAAAATCTCATAGGGCTTTTTAATTTTATAATACTCTAACAGTCTTTTAATCTTTATAGTGAATCCTCATATATCCTTCTTATTGTCTCCCTTGTTGCTGGAATTGGTGCCATACTTAAAAGTAAATCTAAACTTGGAGTATTCATTGCAAGGTCTGTTAACTTATCTAAGTCTTCCTCACCAAATCCCAAATCAGTTAACTTTTCAACAAGTCCCATTTGATTTAACCAATTTTCCATTGCTTCTGCTGCATATTCTGCCTCTCCTGGAACGCCCATCAAATCAGGTGCAATTGGCGATAATATGTCTGCTAAAACTTCTGAACAAGCTGGGTAAATATGCTTAATAACAGCAGGTAGAAGCATTCCAAGACCTAATCCGTGGGCAAGTTCTGGCTTTACAGCACTTAATGGATGCTCTAATGCGTGTGTAAAGTGTAATAGTCCATTATCAAAGGATATTCCTGCAATCATTGAAGCATATAGTAAATAGTATCTTGCTGTTAAGTCTTCTGGGTGCATAAGTGCCTGTGGAAGATATTTTGATATAAGTCTAAATGTTTCTTTTGCAAGAAGTACAGAATATGGGTTAGTTGATTTTGTTGTTGCTGCTTCTATAATGTGGTTTATTGCATCAACAGAAACATAAAGTGTTTGGTTTCTTGGAAGCATTGTCATAAGTGCTGGATCATCTATTGAATAAAGAGGATATATGCAGTCATATGCAATTGCTGGCTTATATTCATTCTCTGGTATGCTAACAACTGCAAATCTATCTGCCTCTGTTCCTGTACCGTGTGTTAAATTAATAGCAATTATAGGCACAGCTTTATTTGGTGTAAATTTGTATTCATAAAGCTCTTGACAGTTCTTGTCTGGATATTCTAATAATATAGCAACACTCTTTGCTGCATCTATTGGGCTTCCTCCACCAATACCAATTACAGCCTTTGCTCCAAGTTCTCTACCTAATTGTGTTGCCTCATCAACTTGATGGGTTGTTGGATTTGGAGTAACCTTGTTATATAGTGCATATTCTATTCCATATTCCTTAAATGCATCAACAACATACTTCCAAGCTCCTGTCTTTTCATATGCACCTTTTCCTGTAACTACTACAACCTTGTCAATTCCTCTCTCTTTTAGGTCTTTGCAGATGTCAAAAATCTTCTTTATTGCTCCAACCCCAAAGAATACTGTTGTTTTACATCTAATTTCCCTTACTTCATTAATGGGCATTTTTGTTTCCCACAACACGTGTATCCCCCCTTTATTGTTAATATTTTAACTATTTCTATATATTATTATATCAAACAGGATATTACTTTTCAATATTTTTCTGAATATTTTGCTTTTATCTTTTATCCTGTACTATAAACCATTCATCTTTATATAAAAAAGAAGCAGTTTATATCCCTGCTTCTTCAATGTTGTTTTTATAAATCCTATTTACCCTCATAGACAGCAATACTGCAACTATGTATAAAATTAGACTCGCATAAAATGGGAATATAGGATTTAGATTGTACATATATCCCGAAACATAACCTGCTGGAATTGAGATTAGGGCAATAAATGCACTGGCTGCTGAGAATATCTTTGCCCTCTCCCTCTCACCAATAACATTATTCCATATAGTTTCTCTAAATACTATTGTAATTAAGTTGCCTGCCGCCATAAATACAATGCTAATAAATAATAATAAGTATTCTCTCGGCCTAACAAGTATTAAAAGCAGTACTCCAATAGTGTTAAAGGCTAAACCGTAAAATAAACTTTTCTTATCACCAATTATTCTTAGCTTATCCATAAACACAAAATAGACTATCAAATTTACTACTGCTGAAATTCCTGGAACCATTGATGTTAATGATTCCTTTATACCTATAACATCCTTTAAATAGACTGATTGAAAATACAAAAACGACATTTGAAGTTGTCCTATTAATAAAATAAAGAACATAAGAAGAGTAACCTTGCTTTTATAAAAATACACTATCGCCTCTTTATAATCCCTTATTTTATCCTTAACAGAAAACTCGCTGTGTTCCTTCATCATCCTCTTACCTATTTCTGTTTCCTTAACATACTTATTTCTAATCAAAAACATTGTCGTCATACTAATACAGCCTAAACCATAAATTATCCTCATCGCATCCACAACACCAATTTTTTCTACTAAAACACCAGCAAGAGGAGCAAAAATTCCTGATGCTAAATTTATTATCATAATAAGGCTAAAAAAGTATACCCTTTTATCCTCTGGCGTATCCTCAATGGATAGACAAGTCCAAGAAATATAGGATATTTTATTGAAGGAATTTAAAATTACAGCAAGCAGGAAATACCAATAGTTTTGGGATATTGCCCAAACAAACATAGTCATACTCCAACAAACAAGATCAAAAACAAGTGTTGTTCTCTTTCTACCAAATCTATCTGTTATTGGGCCTGCTACAAAGGATGTAATTACTGCAAGTGCCGCTGCAAGAGAGTTTAAAAATCCCATCTGCACCTCTGTTACATTTAAATGTTTCATATAAAGTGGCTGATAGAAAAAAATCATTCCTCCAAAAACAGCCCAAAGAGGCTCCATTATTATACTATAATAGGCATTGCCATCTAAACCTCCAAGTAGCCTTCGTCTTAAACTTTGCACCTCATCCCCCTCCTTGATCTATAAAAAACTAACATTCTCATACCTTACCCTATCTTCCCTTTTGATAACCAGCCTCCCATTCTCAAAGGGCTTTAATAGATCCATTATACTTTTATCAAAGCCTTCATATAGGTATAATTCCTCATCCTTTTCATCTATTATAACAGGCATCCTATTATGAATTTCTCTCATATCATCATTTGGTTCGGTTGTTAGTATTGTTACACATCTTTTTATGCTTCCATCCTTGTCTTTAAAGTCCCTATAAATCCCTGCCAGTGAAAAAATATCTTCATCCTTTAAAGTTATTCTATATTTAATTTTTTTACCCTTTTCATTTTTCCACTCAAAAAATCCATTTACAGGCACTATGCACCTTCCTGATAAAAAGGCATTTTTAAAAAGAGGCTTATCTAATATAGTTTCACTTCTTGCGTTTATAACCCTTTTATTATCAAGCAAAAATCCCCACAAAAACACATCTGCCATTTTTTTATTCTCCTTTATTATAACAGGAAGATTGTCTCCTGGAAATCCTTCTCCTTTTTTATATTCAAACCTATTATATTCTTGAACCATATACCTCTTCAAAATATCCTGAAAATCGCTCTCAAGAATAACTCTTCCACACATACTATCCCTCCTAAAAGTGCCACCCAGGTGAAATGTGACATTATTCATTTATTGTAACGAAGCTTTAGTATACACAGATCATTATAATGCCTCAATTTCATTATAATATTATCATAATTAAAAAATGAAAAATATATATAATCAACTATTTACTTTCAATTTATTTTAATTTAATATCAAAAGACTTTGTTTGCAACTTATAAATAAACTCACAAAGTAAAAACACAGCATAATTTGCTTTTATATGAATTTACAATAAAACATTTTTATACTATTTATTCTCAAATTTTCTATTTTAACTTCTAAAGTTTTTTCTACCTTGGTTACCCCTTTATATAAATAAAAAATTAAGCCGCTTAAGTAACTAAATCACTTAAGTGGCCAATTATTGTACTAATTAAAGCTGTTATTTATTTTTTAGTTGATTTACTGCCTCTTCTATTACAGCCTTTGCATTTTTTATTACCTTTTGAGCCTCAACTCTAAATATAGCCTTATCTTTAAACCTATTTTCTTCTTTAACTGCTACATCAGCTGCAAATATAACTAAATCTGCCTCATTTGCTTCTTTTTGAGATATTTTGTTTTCTATACCTATTGATCCTTGTGTTTCTACTTTGATACTATATCCTAAGCTTTTTGCGGCTCTTTCTAATGCTTCTGCAGCCATATAAGTATGTGCTATCCCTGTTGGACAAGCTGTCACTGCTACTATCTTCATTTGTCTCACCTCTCTATATTATAAAACTTATTCCTCAACAACTTCAACATTCTTCTTTAATGCATTTACCATAAGTGCTGTCACAATAACACCTACAATAACAGCCACTATAAACATCAATCTATTATCTACAACTGGAAGAACTATTGGTCCACCATGCGGAGCATGATCCCCAACTTTACCTATAGCAGCAATTGCTGCACCTACTGCTGAACCAGTCATTATGGAAGGAATTACTCTTAATGGATCTGCTGCTGCAAAAGGAATTGCTCCTTCTGTTATACCAATTAACCCCATAGCAATTGCACCTATACCTGCTTCTTGCTCAGCCTTAGTATATTTTTTCTTGTTTAACAATGTTGCAACTCCCATTCCAAGTGGTGGTATACATATAGCTACAGCTACTGGTCCCATTATTGTTACTACACCTTCACCAATCATAGCTGCTGCAAACATAAATGCTACTTTATTAACTGGTCCACCCATATCAAACGCAATCATTGCTCCCATTATAAGTGCTAATACAACTGCGTTTCCAGTACTCATTGACTTTAACGTATTAGTTAAACTTGTCATTAAACTACTTATTGGAGAACCTATAACATAAATCATTAAGAAACCTACAATTAGTGAAGTAAGTAAAGGTATAACAAATATTGGCATAATAGGTCTTAAGTTTTTATGAACTTTCCATCCTTTAATCCATCTTGCAGTATATCCCGCTATAAATCCTGCAACAATACCTCCTAAAAAGCCTGCTTTAAGATTGTTTGCAAGTACACCACCTACAAGTCCAGGAGCTATACCCGGTCTATCTGCAATACCAAATGCTATAAATCCTGCAAGTACTGGAACCATCATACTAAAAGCTGCTACTCCTATATCCATCATACTTTTTAACATAGGATTTGTAACTACAGCACCCTCTCCTGCTTTAACACCGCTTAGTGCAATTGAAAATGCTATAAGCACACCACCAATAACTACTATTGGTATCATATAGGACACACCAGTCATCAAATACTCTCTGATTTTCTTTAATTCTTCTTTCATTTTAAATCCCCCTCATTAATTTAATATTTATTAGAACTAATAAGTCCTTCTGTTTAAATTGAATTCAAAATATCCATAACTTCATCTTTTGTTTGGGATCTTCTGAGCTTGTCTACAAAAGTGTCATCCATTAACTTTCTTGAAATTCGTGATAAAATCTGTAGGTGTAAATCATTCGCATCTTTTTCAGGAACTCCTAACAAAAATACTAAATCAACCGGTTTACCATCTAATGATTCCCATTCAATTTGTTGATTAAGCTTTGCAAAAACCATCATTGATTCTTTGACAGAATCTGTTTTACCATGAGGTATTGCTATACCATTTCCAACTCCTGTTGTAAATAATTTTTCTCTGTCTAAAACAGTTTGTACATAATCATTAACAGATGTAATTTTGCCTTGAGCAAATGCTAACTCTGCTAATTCTTTAATTACCTCCTCCTTTCTATTTGATTTCAAATTCAATACTATTAAATTTTGATCAATCACCATTTAAAACTCACCCTATTATTTGTTTTACTTCTATGATTTCCTTTGAAGTTTTAATTTTTTTAATAAAACTTTTATCTTCTATAGCATTGTAAAGATTCTTAAATAGAAATTTTCCTTCTTTTAAATCCTTTTGTGCTATGCTTATCATTAATATAACATCAACATATTCATTCCCCCATATTATGGGTTCTTTTAAGGTTAGCAACGATATTTTTGATTTTTTTACTAACTCAGGATTTGCATGTGGTATAGCTACACCATTTCCAATAGATGTATATGTCATTTTTTCTCTTTCTACTAAGTTTTTATAGTATTCTTTATCTACATAGTCTCTCTTTATAAGTTCATTTGATAAAAACTTTAACACTTCATTTTGTTTTTTAAAATTACAATTTAAAAATATCAAATTTTCATCAATAATCCTCTCTACAAAAAACTTACTATCTTTTTTGTTTTTCATATAATTAATGTAATACTCTATTTTTTTTATATCAGCTTGAGTTAGAATTGGCTTTACTTGTAGCACTGGCTTTATACTATATATTGGTATAGTAGAAATTATAAAGTCAATTTCATCCAATTTAAGTTTTTCAAGCTCTAAATATGATACTGTATCGACTATATCAATTTCTCTAAAACTTTTTTGTATTCTGGCAGCCAATAACTGTGATGTACCTATTCCACTTGAACAAACAACAAATACTTTGAATGGTTTTATATTTCTCTCAACAGCTGCACCTATATGTAATGCTATATATCCAATTTCTTCTTCTGGAATTTTTACACCTAAATATTTATTAAATACAGTGCTGGCCATCCAAGCTACACCAAAAAATTCTGAATAATTTTCTTTAATTTCATTTAAAACTGGATTTCTCAAGGCTAAACCATATTTTAATCTGTTTATTGTTGGCCTTAAATGTAGTATAAGTCCATTTAATAGTTGTTCATCTTTTTCTAAATATGTACCTAATGACCTCTGTGCAATATCAATTATTTCCTTTGCCATCACAACAGACAAATCATCTTCTTTTATATTGTTTACTAAATTAAACACATCGTCCTTTTTATTTTGTTGCATTTTTGCTCCAAGTATATGTAGGAGAATATATATAACTTCTGATTTTGGGAATTTTACGTCAAAGGCCTTTTCTATATTTTTAGTAACCTCTAACGCAACATTAAATTCTTCCTTTTCCTTAATTTCATAAACTATATCTTGTGGTATATCTATATCATTACCTTCTTTTAACCTTTTGATAGATATTGCAATGTGAATTATAAGACTTATAAAAGCATCATCTGTAAATCTAACTCCCATTTTTTCTTCTGAATTTTCTACTATTTTTTCTAACAATTTATAATCTAAATCTACCAACTCTTTTAATTTTTCAATTGTTTTAAAATCTAATCTTGTTGTAATATTGTTAAATAAAATTTCTTCTAATTCCTTTTTATCTTTTTCACTTACAATCAAATGTGCTATTGCATTTCTAAAATTTTCTTCATTCCCAATTATTTGAATACCATAATTTGTCTTTTTAATGAGTTTAAGATTAAAATTCATTAACCATTTTTGTACATAATCAATATCTTTATGAATTGTAACTTTACTAACATACAGTTCTTGTGCAAGTTCTGCGATTGTTATATTTGATTTTTTCATTAATAACCTTTTTATAATATAATCTCTTCTGAACTCTGGAGTATATGGTTCTATAAAACCACTTCTAAATTTATAATTTTGTAGTAACTCTACTCGTTTTTCTTCATCAACTTTTATTCTTATCCCATATCTTGGCTTCTTTTCAAGATAAACTCCGTTATTAAATAGAATTTTTTCAACTTCCTTCAAATCATTTCTAACTGTTTTATTTGATACATTTAATTTTTCAGCAATTTCATCAATTGTTATATAAGACTGATTTGTTTCTAATAAAATTTCTACAATTTTATCTACTCTATCTTGGCTCATATTTATCCCCTTTTTACCACATTGAATATGGTAATACTTATTCAATTAATTTTATTTTATTTACATTTCTTAATTATATTATATTTCTAAAAATATAGTTTTTTCAATACTTGTAGCCTATATTTATATTTCCGCATTAATGTGGTAAATGTTTAATAATTGCAACAACACAATTTTCTTATATAATATTCCTCTTATTTATAAAAGAAAATATTAAATAATAAAAATAAGTGATATGGAAGCCATATCACTCTACTATAAATTAATCAATTTTCCTTCTAATAATTTTGCTGTATCCATACTACAGGTTGTAAAAATCACCTGATGCTTCTTTGCAAATTCCTTTATAAGCTCTGCTGCCTTTTGTTTTCTCTCTTCATCTAAATCAACTAAACAATCATCTAACACTATAAAAGTTTCATTGTCAAACATATTTTCAATCAGTGCAAACTTAAGTGCAAGGGCAACAGTATCATACGTTCCTGTTGATAATAGGTCTACTGAAAGATTAGATGCATCATTTCCTATTTCAAACTCCAATGATTCATTAAAGTCCTTAACCTTATACTTATTGCCTGTTATATATGCTAAATACTTATTAAAGCTATCTACAATTGGATCAAAGGTATTACTATTTATATCATCTAAAGTTTCATCTATTAACTTCTTTAATTTAATTAAATTTTTTGCCTTCTTTAGATAGTTTTTATAGTTTTCCTCATATATCTTTATCTCTTCCTCAAGATCCTTACTTGACTTTTTGTTTTGAAGTTCAATCTCTATCGTATAGTACTGCTGTTGTAGTTTTCCTCTCTCATTAAACAAACTCTGTTCCTTCTCCTTAATATCATTCAAATACTCATTAAACTCCATAACCGAAGTAAACCCTTCAGGAAGTGGTTTTAATTTATCAAGTTCCTTATCTAATAATTTTATTTCTGACATAATATCTACTAATCTATTAAATAACTCCTCAGGTGTTTTATACTTATTCTCCCATTCCTTTATAGTTGACTCTATATTTTTTATCTCGGCTAATATTGTGATCTTCTTATTTTCTAATTCCATCTTCTCTTTTCTTATCTCTGCTATTGACCTTGTTAGAGTAACAACCCCAATTTCAACAAGCTTCTTTTCTAATTCATCCACTGTATCTTCACCTAAAACAATCTGTATCTCCTTCTTTTTATTCACTATTTCTATACTTAAATAACTTCTCTTTGTTGCAATCTCCCTTGCCTCATCAACATCCTTAACCCCAAACTTTTCTAAAATGCCAGTATAATCACTCTTTAACTTTACGTACTCTTCCCTTATCTTTTCTACATCAAAATCTTTAAGTTTTATCTCAAAATCAAAATCATCTGTTTCAACCTTTGCATATCCCTTTGCAGTTGCCTGAACCGACTCTTCTACTCTGCTTTTTTCCTCTAAATCCTTTGTCAAATATATTGGCTTTCTATTTTTTATATTTATACTTACTGTAAATTCCCCTAAATTAATTTGATTTTCCAACCTTTCTATATCTCTTCTTATCTTTTCAAGGTTTCTAACATCCTGTTCTGAAATCTCCTTTAATTCATCAAGCTTCTTCTTTAAATCCTCTACTTGTTCAAGTTTTTCCTTTACCTGCTTTAACTTCTTTTCTATCTCTTCTTTTTCCTTTGCCTTTATATTTTGTTCCTCTTCCTTTATTAGATTTTTAATATTCTCTTCAATCACCACTAATTCTTTTTTCTTATCATCTAATTTAGTTTGATACTGTGGCCAATTTTTTTGAACCTCAATTAGCTTATCATATTCAGCTTTTAGCCTATCCTTTTTAGGTTCAATCGCTGCCCTTTTTAATGCATCCTTTTCAAAGGCCTTTAGCTCATCTAACTCCCTTTTGACAACAGTATATTCCTTTTCTAACTCCTTTAAACTCTTTAATACTTCATCCCTCTCATCCTCTTTCTTTATTACTTCCTCAAGCTCTAACTTTGCTCTTTCTTTGTTATAGTAGCTTCCTAAAATTAATCCAACATTTTTAACATATGGATTATTTATTCCCCTATTATTAAGAGGCATTTCCTTATCCATATCCCAGCTATTTATCAACTCCTTAATCTCATTATCTATATTAGCCTTTAAGTCCTCTATAGATACACCATCAAGTTCAAGGGTTGATGTACTTACAAATTCAAATATAGAATTTCTTATATCTTTATCCTCGGCAATTTTTTGTATAGATTCTTTAAAATCCCTCTGCCTTTGAAATGCAAGCTTATTATATGTTGCCTCCCCTTGGGAGAATATTTTAAGTATCTCTTCCTTTATCCTTTTTTCATCTGATATTTTTGTTCCCTTTATTTCTAAATAAGATGATGGATTTTTATCAGACCACTTTTTACTTATTTTTAAGTCAACCCCATCATTTTCAATCTCTAAAAAAGATTCCGCAAAATCACCATTTGGATAAGGAAAAAACAGCTTCTTAAACTCCTTATCCTCCTTACTTCTACTTCCTAATTTCGCATCCTTAAAGATTGTGTTTGAAATTGCCTCGACAATTGTACTCTTTCCTGCCTCATTTTTACCATACACTACATTCAACCCATCAGAAAACTCAACCTTCTTATCCCTCAAACCAGCAAACTGTCTACATTCTACCTTCTTTAGCTTCATTTTTTCACCTCCATTATCTTTTCATAGGCAAGTTCTAAAAGTTCTTTATCATCTATTTTGCTTAAAATTCTATGTGGAAGTGAACCTATTGAAAACTCTTTATCTATCTGGCTCTTATCAAATTTCTTTCTTATATTATCGCTGTATTCAAAATAGAAGAGCTTCTTTGATAGGTCATCAAAGCACTTTTTTCTTTCATCACTATAATCATCTTCAATACTTCCTGAAAAAGAAACTCTTACAATCTTAAACTTAGGATTGTCCTCTAAAAGCTTATTTTTATAATCCTCAAGTTCCTTATATGAGTTAATTATGCATTTATCATCTACAAACCTGTATGTACCTGTTTTAACCTTTGCTGCACTAAAATTCCCTTTGTCCACCACATCAACAACCCAGGCATACCCCTCGTGTCTACAATCAAGTCCATCTGGTTCTGGAGTACCTGGGATTAGAAGCTTTTGATTTTTAACCTCATCTACAAAGGGATAGTTTATATGCATATGACCTACAACAGCCATATCTACTCCCAAGGAATTTATTTCATCAATACTCATACTGAAATATTCATCCTTCATATCTGGTGAAATACCCTTTATTGAACCGTGGGCAACAAGTATGTTGAAGGCATCCTTGTCAAAATCCCTATGCTCTTTTATCCAGTCAAGCCTATTTTCCTTTGAGTGTTTTAAATCGCAATATGCAGGATATAGAACAACCTTTTCATCGTTTATTTCAAGTTCATAGGGTTTATACTCATTTAAAAGTATTATATTTGTATCCTTTATGCTGTTTATAAAGGTTACCCAAAAGTTTGTAACATTGAAAAAGTCGTGATTTCCTGGAAGAATTGCAACATATTCACCGTGGAATTTCTTTAGTATAGATATGATTTCATCTATGTATTTTCTATTTGTATCTGCTGCACTTTCAAAAAGGTCCCCTGCAATTAAAAATAGGCTGCAACCTCTTTCATTTGCTATGTTAACCATATTCTCTAATGCTCTAAACCTTGCCTCCTGAAGTTCTCTACTTACATTATCAATATAGTTTTTAAACTTCATACCAATATGCAGGTCTGAAGTTGCTAAAAAACTAAATCCCATCTAATCATCCCCTTTTACTATAGTTGGTTTTTATAATATCATTTTTAGAAAATCTATTACATATTTTCTTTTTAGTTTATCATGATGTTTTTGGTTATAATAACCTCTTAGGCAAGAATAACATGAGGAATCTCTATCGTCGCCTCCACAACTACAGTTTTCCATAAGTCTTAAAGTCTCAACTAAAACTCCTTCAAAAATTTTTTCATCATTAATTCTTCTAACATGTCCAGCACCCCCAGGCGTTTTATCATATAAAACTAATTCAAAATTAGGCCTTGAAGTCACTTCATTATAAAAATATTGTAAACATCCTGAAATATCGTTTTCCTCTATATTTAAGTAGCTTGAAGTTCCTCTTAAGACTCCATACAATACAGAAAGAGCAATATCCCATTCTACTAAATCAGGATTTATGAATCTAATCTGAACAACGTCAGTTTCAAATCTATAACCTAATGAAAATCTTTTTAATCTATTACTTCCATCATTTTTACATGTAAAACCTGTTGAAGTTTTGTGCTTTTCTATTATTGTTTTTGAAAACTTTTTGTCATTCAGTACAGCATAACCACAATATTCACAAATATAGAAATTTGATTCATTTAAAACAGCCATCTCATCTCCTTGACTCATTCCTATTTGAAAACTTCCTCTTCCTATTTTAAAATTTTCAAAATTTATATCCTTCCTATATCCAACATAAGCTGTCTCTCCTTTATAGCTTCTTTCAGGTTTTTTAAGACCAGGTTTTCTAATCTTGTCTCCATCAGCTTCAAAACCAAATTGAGGTACTAAAAATACCTTTTTCATTTTATCTTCTAAAGATTTTCCACATACTTTACAATTTTTAAGTTTTGAAGAATCATCAGAAGTATATACTTCTATGTTTAAAGTATTACAATCACACATTACATATTCATATTGTTTCCAATTCATATTGGGTATTTTTCGTATATATCTACTTGTTATTAACTTTCCATTTGCGACTATTTGTGAATCCGGAGCATATTCTGAAATAGCTATAGATAAGTCACGTTGTAGTTGAAGCCCAAGTTTAGTTTTATTTTTTTTATCTACTATAGACATTTCAACTGTATCAACAGGGAAACCATACTTAGGAAGCACATTTTTTCGTGACAAAAATGATAAAATATCCTCATTTTTATAAACTCTCACTCTTTCTCTTAAATTATCAACTCTACCATTAGATTCAAGTGCTTTATTTATCGCTTCATTAAGAGTATTAACTTCATATTCATATTCTAATTTTGCCTTTGTTAAAACACCTTCATTATTCTTTTCATCTCCTAAAAGCCCAACTATCCAACCATAACTTTCTATTTTAAACCTTTTAGCAAGTTCATTAGGTAAAAAAGCCTTTAAATAATTTTTTAAATCCTGTGGATGAGAGTTTAAATATTCACTAAACACATCATATCCACTTCTTTTATTTTCAAACTCTTCATTCATAGAAGATGCATTTGAGAAATATTCAGGATATTTTTCCAAAAGAAACCTAACGCGGATGCATAAAGATGCCTTATAGCTATCTTTTCATTTTCAATTTTAAATTTAGGAGGGCTTATGGTTCCCTTTATCATTTTCTCTGGAGTAACAAAAAAAGTAAAATCATGTGAGCTTTTATTGCAAAAAGTAATTGCATATGCACAAGAATGCTTACTTCTTCCTGCACGTCCTGCTCTTTGTGCATAATTAGATGGTGATGGAGGCATATTCCTCATGAAAACTGTTTCAAGTGTTCCAACATCAACTCCCATCTCAAAAGTAGTTGAACAACTTAAAACATCAATTTCTTTATTTTTAAATTTTCTTTGATATTCATATGCCATCTCTTTGCTAAGTTGTGCAGTATGTTCAACTACTCTAAGCTCTTTTATATCAAGTTGATTATATATATTATAATAATGATTGTTCTTTAGATATTCATTAATATCTATTTCTACAAGTTCTCCATCACATTTAAAAGAAGGACAAACATTAAAAGCATTGTGAATAGTTATTCTTTTGCATTTTGAACATATGTACCACTTTGAAGGACGGTTTATCAATATCTTTTCACAATCTATTTTATATCCACCATCTGAGGATTTAAGGTAAAATGTGCTAAATAATTTCCATAGTCCTTCAAGAAGATGTCTAACTTCATCATCTAACAAATCAAAACCTGCTTTTTTAAGTACTTTTGAAAGATAATCAAAACGTTTGTTGTATTTTAATGGTACAAAGGAACGTTTAAAATTTTTATTATCATTATCTGATAATGTATAACTCCATTCTATACGATTATATGTAAAATATTCTTTATCAAAACTATTTAAGTTGGCTTCATAATAAATAGCACAATCTGTCATCATTCCAAGTGCAAATACATTACATATAGTTTCAACATCTTTTGCCGAAAGATTATATCTTTTATTTTCTTTAAATTCACCAGATAAACAAATACCTATTAATCCCAAGCTGTTCAAAGATGTATTACCATTATTATCAACAAGTTCTAAAAGACCTGCTTTCCAAGCTTCTTTCTTTATTAAATCTACATTATTTGATGCAATTTTATATTTTTCAAAATTGCTTATTAATTCATCAATAAAGATATTAAATGTTTTACCTCTTTTTGAATAATTACTATCTTTTAAAGTTTCAATTATAAGTCTTTTGTACAATATATTTCTATAAGTTTGATCAAGATAACTTGAAAAGAAAGCAGCAGCCTGTCTATTATCTGAAAAAGCAATAAATTGCTTTGCTAAATTTGTCTTAGTAATGTTTACAATTGTATGATTAAATCCAAACCCTGTATCATCTTCCTCTTCTATTATTTCCTGTTTTATAGAATAAGAAGGAAGTTCTTCAAATAATGCCGTACCAATAACACTTGTTACAGCCTCTTGTCCAGTAAAAAACATTCTAAGTACACCTGTTGAATTAGTATTTTCACAATTTGGGCATTTAGTAAGCCTTTTTGAATCATTTTTTATTTCAATTTTAAAAACTTTAACATAATATTTTGAATCATGTTCACAACAATTTTCTTTTTTAGCACCTATTCTATTTAATCTACCACACCTTGAACATAGATTATATTCTTCAAATTCTAGTCCTTCATTTTCTAATGAATGTTCTTCATCATCATTAGAAATACTATCTGAAAGCAAAAATACATATTCCATTTCTTCGTTTGCAAAATTTGATTGAACTAAGTAATCATTTTCATCCTTTTTACCAATAATATATATAGAATGACAATAAGAACAAGTTGCAATTTCAAAAACCCTATATTCTTCTTTACCCTCAAAATGTTTTTCTTTTCTTGTTAAAAATAATTTTGAACTTGGCTTTAAAGTTATAAATACACTATCTGTAGCCCTTAAAAACATATGATATCTTGCATCTAATAACCTTTCGAAGTTTTTCTCACATTTAGAAGCAACAGTTATAAAGTTTTGAACATCCTCCTCACTCCATTTCATATATTGAGCAATATCTGAAACCGTCTTTGGTATATCTAAAAAACTTCTCATAGCCCAATAATTTTTATCGTGTACGACAATATCATAAAGTAACTCCTCTATTTTTTCATTTCGCTCTATATCAATAGAATTACAAATAAAATCTATGATTTTGTTATCAGATTCTCCATTATTTAAAAGTTTCACCACTTCATTATAAAAGTTTGGATTAATCTCTCTATATGAATCTTCAACTTCTATTTTTATTCTCTTTGCTCTTATAATATTATCTTTGTCAAAATTACTATCACATAAATTTGACGCAAATTCAGCAACTTCTATATTATCCTTTTCACCTCCAAGTGTTGCACTTGTTAAAATATATCTTATATCATCTTTTTTTAATTTTGCTTTTAATCTTCTTAAAAGCATAGAAACCTCAATGCCTGTAGAACCTCTATAAACATGAGCTTCATCTAATATAATAAATTTCCAATTATCCGAATATTCACCATCAAAAAATACATTATCATCTGGTCTAACCATTAAATATTCAAGCATAGCATAATTAGTTATTAATATATTAGGAGGATTTTTTTTCATCTGTTCCCTTGAAATTAGCTCATTTTTATAGGGCTTTTTACCATCATTTAATTTTTGATATTCAACAAGTGCATCTTCATATTTTTCCTTTGTTTGTCCTGTATAACATCCATAAGTAATATTAGTATCCTTTAATAATTCTCTTAACCTTTCTATTTGATCATTCGCTAATGCGTTCATAGGATATATAATAAGTGCACGAACTCCAGAACTTAATTGTCCAATTTCTTCTTGACACAACAAATAATTAAGTACTGGTATCAAAAAGCTTTCTGTTTTACCTGAACCTGTACCAGTTGACACAACTATATTTTTTTCATTAATGACCTTTAATATAGCTTCTTCTTGATGTTTATATAATGGTCTTGTAAGTGGCATATTAACTTTTTTAAATCCCCTTGATAATATTCCATCATTTATAAGTTCATTTATTGATTTACCTTTTACAAATGAAGCTGAAATTTCTATATAAGGTCCTTTAGCAAAGGATTTTTCATCATAAAGGGCTTTTTCAAATTGATCTGAATAAGTTTTATCGTTTATTTGAAAAATAGTTTTTAAATATCTAATATACTTATCAACTATTGTCTTAGAAGCACTAACTGGTAAAAATGACAATTTTCCCATCCCCCTTGTTTTGTATTAATTTTATAACTTTTGTATTTCAAATTTAGTTTTCCTCTTTATTTATTTTGTTTGTTATATTTTAAATGATCTACTTTTATTCCTATTCTTCTCATTGCTGTTATAATTTCCAAAATTGCATTTTTATCTAAGTTTTTTATCATTAATAAGTCATTGTAAGTCATTTTTTCAATAGTGTTAGCAGTTTTAATATGTGCCGATTTAAGGATGTTATATGTATTCGTACTAAGTCCCAATTTTTCAATTGGAATTAAATCTATATCATCATTTTTAAAACTATTATATTTTGAAAAATTAACTATATCCTCTTTTAACATAGGTATAGAATCTGTAAAGTCTACTATAAAAACATAATCCTCAGGATAAAGGCTTGTATATCTTCTATACTTAACTGAACCTTTTAATCCTTTTTCCTCTTCTTTAACTATTATGTTCTTAAAATTATCCAGTAAAAATTCAACATACTCATATCCATCATAAAATGTAAGATAGACAAACTTAATTTTATTTAAATCGTAAAAATTAACTTTAACATTATAATTAATTGGACTCTTATTTTGAAAATCTACCAAAAGTACTCCAGCGTAATTATTATCATCTATTTTCTTCAAATCATTTATTACATATCTACAGCTCAAATTTATTTCAAATAAACTATTTTCTCCTTTTTTTATCCCTTTTATTTCCAAACTTTTCCCTGATAAATCATATGGATTTATTATCTCTTCATAAAATCTATCAACATATAAATAGTTACTTATACCAAATCCTGTGTCATCTTCCTCATCTTCATATATAGTTAATTCATATTTACCACTTAATAACTTTTGTTTTATCGAAAAAGTACCGTTTATAATTGGAAGTTTACTTGCAATTGGTTCTGATGTTTTAGTATAAACTATATCTACATAGTAATTTGCATTTCCTATTATTTTAAAATTTCCAATAAGCTCATTTTCAGTGAAATTACCCTTTAGTATATGATCCGCTACAACACTTTTGGTTATTACATTTAAAAACTCTATTCGATATCCATCAAATTCAATAAATATACTTCTTTTTATTTTTTCCCTTCCAAACCAAGATTTAAAAACTGATATATCGCATACAAAAACTCCATCTTTGGATTTTAAATAGCTTTTTGCCTGTTCAACTACTTTTTCCTCATTTCCTATATTTTCATCTAAGCTAAATTTCATTTTATCAAAAGGACCTTTTATGTATATTTTTGATGGAAATTCACTATGCCAAATATCCAACATTTTTTCAATATTCCATATATTATTGTCTAAGCTCCATTTTAAAACAGGAACTTTAAAAAACAATTTAATATTCTCATTATTAAATTCATATAAAAAATCAATATAATCTTTATTAGAATTTATTTCAAAATTAAACGAATTGTCATCTCGATTTTTTTCGGTAGTTATATCATTAGAAATAATTTTTAAATTTTCATTAAATACAATTGTTGCTTTAGTTTTAAATATGTAAGGAGCATCTTCAAAACTATATTCAATTCCATTAATTAGTGCAAATCTCCAATATCTGTTTGTCCTATCATTTGGAACATCAATAAACACCTCATATACTCCATCCTTTATACAACCATAATCTTTTAAATTTATAATATATCCAACCTCATTACTTCCATCATTCAAATCAACTTTTATTGCTATTTCATCAAACATCCTATTGTTTTTTCCGTTAATATTTATTATTGTTCCTTTTGCTCTATTTTCTTGAATTTTTATTAATATAACAGGTGGAGATTTATATATGGGTAATATCTCATTATTATATTCTGCATAGCAATCTTTTAAAGAATTTCTATATAAAAGACCTTCTTCTATTTTTTTATCTATAGATATAACTTTCCCATCAGGAAGTCTTACATAATCACCCAAACTAAAATTAAAACACGTTCTTAAAAGATTTCCTATAATTTCGTTATCTAATATTGCTTCTGATATAGGTATTTCATCTTTTTTTGTAAATGAATACACATCTTCCCCTTTTGGTAGATTAGAATTAGTATTTAATAGATTTCCATCTTTATCAAAAAATCTAATACAATGAGATTTTAGTTTAAAACACCTAATACTTTTTTCATCGTTTAAAAGTTCTACTATAAATTCATCAAATATTTCTAATGGATTAATATCTATAAACATTTCCTGTGTTTTATTTCCTGTTACTGCTTCATAAGTATATGTATCAACAATAATATTTTTATTAGACGTATTAATTTTCCATTTAATTTCGCCTTCATTTTCAAATTTTATAAGTTGTGATGGAAGAATCAGTTTAAACTTAGTGTTTTTTAAATCACATTTTAAATAAGGTGATGAAAAACTTTTCTTCTTTGAAAATGATAAATTGTATTGGTTTCTTTTAATCTTAAAATCTTCACTATTCTCTTGCCATTTGTTGAAAAGTATAGACATTCTACTGACTGGATTAATTGGTGTAACCTGATCATAAAAACACTTATCTATTAGTTTAAGTAGTCTTCTTATTCTAATTTTTCCTCCACGTTTATTAGCTATTATTGCATTAGCTGTTTGTTTTACTAGAAGATATGTTCTTCCTGTGTTATCGTTTCTTTGAATAATTTCTATAAGATTATTCATCATCTCTTTATTATTACGGCTAAGATCCCTTTCTAAATCAATATCATAATATTTGAACAAAAAATTAAACATATCATTTGCATAATAATCAGATACAAATCCATGCATTAAGATATTTTTTACTTTTTCATTTTCATCAATTATAACCTTATTATACCTTTTTAATGTATTTATAAATGAATCTCCTATCCATCCTTGAAAATTTATTGTCAACTTATCAACAGAAAGTATCTTCGCGACATGAGGCCAAAAGCTTCCATCATAATACTTAATACCTATATATACAAGTGCTGTTGCAAAGAGAGGATCAATAATTGAGTGTGATGCTGAATTTTCTATTATTTTACATTTATTTCTAAAGTCTTCAATTAGAATCTCATATTCACTATCGTTTATTATTATATCTCCAATAAGTTTTTTAATTTTAAACTCCTTTAAAATGCGTTTTTCAAGTTTTTCTCTAATAATATTTTGATTATTATTTTTTTCATTATCTATTATCGAGCTATTAAAATTACCTATAGAATTATCAAACTTCACTTTAACATCTCCTTAAATTTATTTCTTTCATTTATTTAATATTTCTACATTAAAATTTATATTCCTTCAAATTTTCCAAAAAATCAAAATTAGACAGGTATTCTAATTAAAAACCTGTCACAACTATTAGCAATGGGCATTTATATTAAAATACACATAAGGTAACATAAACTTGGATTCTGCAAGTGATACCGAATCCAAGTTCAAATTATTTTAACTTTATTCATTGTTATTATAATTCTTATTATTGTATTGGGTGGATCCACCTCTATATTTAATGAATAATAATAACTTAGTAAATGAAAAAAGGACGTTAATATTAGATTTTCGTCCTTTTCTAATTTATTTTTATTTATAAAAACACTATTTCTAATAATTATCTTTATTTATATTTTCCCAAAATATCATATACAATTTAATTGTTTTGTTTTTAAAAAAGTTTTTTAAAATATACTTTAAAACAATATTTAAAAATAAATCCCTAAACTTTTTTAAAGATAATTCTTTAAAAATTGCTTTATTATTTAGATACTTTTTAATTCTTCTATATCTTTTTTAATATTACACTAAACCACTTTTCACTCTCTCTACCTTGTCTTACATCTGTTGTAATTAATGTTTCACTTAAAATAAAATATCTATGTCTTTCTATTAGCTCTCTAAATGACTTCTCTTCATAAAAATTAAAAAACCTACCATTTCTAAATTCCTCTTTATCTCCATACTTAAAGGATGCAAATAAAATACCATTTGGTTTTAAAGCCCTTGAGATTTTGTATAATATATCGTCTATCTCTTTCCTTGATACGTGTAGTAAAGAAGCACAAGCCCAAATAGCATCAAACTCATTTTCATAATCCAATTCGTTAAAAGTTTTATGTACTGTTTTTCTACCTGTTAACTCACTTGATAATCTAACCATTTCTATTGACGCGTCTAATGCAACTACATCATAACCATTATCCAAAAAATGCTTTGCATCTCTCCCAGAGCCGCATCCTAAATCAAGTATCTTGGCTCCTTTTTCTAAATATTTTAGAAAAAAATCATATAGCTTCTGCATATCCACATCCTTGGTATTAATATAAAAATCTAATGCATTTTTATTGTAATATTCTATTGTTTCATTCATTTTTAAATCTCTCCTTATAATATCTAATTGTTCTATAATCTACTGCATCCTTAAAATGTTTAATAAATGCTTTATTATCTAAATAAACATTTAAGTCATCAACCAAGCAAAAGTATTCTCCATCCCTATAGAAAAATTCTGGATTTGTTTTTGCTAAAAATTTTTCTGGATTTTCTCTTGAAAGCTTTAAATACTCCTTCTTCCCCCAACTTTTATAATTTGCTGTACCTTTATCCTTAAGCATATCAACAGCATTTGAGGGATTAGAATAAAAATCTTTAAAACTTTTATATATATCCTCATCAGACAGTTTTAATTTTATATTGCCATTATTATAAAAAGCAAGAAGTACTGGCATTTTATAACTTTTTGACATTGATGTTTTTTCTATAAAATTTATAAATTTATGTGCAAGTGTACCATAAATTTTTTCTTCATCTTCATCAAGTTCATTATTTTTATGTAGAAACTCAATATAATCATTTAGTATATTTATTTTAGAAGCTTTTTTCATATTAGAATATATTGCATCATCAATGTATTTATAAAAATCGTGTCTCAATGGCTTATACCCTAAAAATTCCTTTATTCTCAAGTATTCATTAAGAATTATCTCTTCGATACCCATCAAATCATTAGCCTGCTTTTTAAAAATATCTATTATTCTAAAATCAAAATCTACAATACATCCATCTGGAAAATCTTCTTCCTTAACAACATATTTACTTTTTCTTATTCTTTCTATGTCATAGTCTGAACCACTTAAGAAAAATGGAATTAAATTTGCCTTTTTATAGTTTCCTATAAAATCTAAAACAGTTAAATAATTTTTATTCTTTGATTTTCTTAAACCTCTCCCCAATTGCTGTAAAAACACAGTCGGAGACTCTGTAGGTCTTAGAAACATTACCATATCAATATCAGGTATGTCTACTCCTTCATTAAACATATCAACAACAAAAATAACCTTTATTTCTCCTTCTTTTAATTTTTCTATTGCCTTATCTCTTTCCAACGAAAAGTCTCCCTTTTCACCACTATACACAGCACAGGACTTTATTTTATTTTCATTAAAGTATTCTGCCATATATTCAGCGTGTCTTTTTGAGGAACAGAAGGCTATTGTCCTCTGTTTATCAAATTTTAAGTAGTTTTTTAATATCAAATCAGCCCTTTTATTTAACATTAAAACTTCTTCTAACTTTTCTTCGTTATATTTTCCATTTATAACTGGAATATTTGAAAAGTCTGTTTCATCATATATGCCATAATAATGAAAAGGAACAAGATACCCTTTGTTTATTGCATCCTTTAACCTTAATTCATAAACAACATTATAGTCACATAGTTCAAATATATCCTTATTATCCAGTCTCTCTGGTGTTGCTGTAAGACCTAATAAGAATTTAGGTTCAAAATATTTAATTATATTCATATACCTTGAAGATACAGCGTGATGAAATTCATCTATTACAATATAATCAAAGAAATTTTTATCAAAATACTCATCACTTAAATATTCTTCTTTACCAAGTGTTTGAACAGATGCAAATAATATCTCGCAATCTAAATCCTTAACTTCAGCATTAAAAAATCCTATTTTATCCTTCGTCCTAACATTTTTAAAGGACTCAGCGGCTTGTTTCAATATTTCTTCTCTATGTGCAACAAATAATACCCTTTTAAATTCTAAAGAATCAAAAGCAGCTAAATATGTTTTTCCTATACCCGTTGCAGCTACAACAAGTCCCTTGTTAAATCCCTCTAATCTACTTCTTTTTAGTTCATACAAAGCTTCTATCTGTACACCTTTAGGTCTAAAAAGATTAATTACATTTTTGTCCTTTTTATTTTCATCAAAAATGAGCTTTGGCTTTTTCCATTCTATACTATATTTTTTTAATAAGTCATCATCCACCCTCAAAGAATTCTCTTCAAATATTCTAAAAAATTCACTTTTAAATTCTTGAAAATCCTCTGGATTTGTTGTTTTTTCTATCCTATAATTCCATTCTACACCCATTGTTAATGCTGATTCTGACAAGTTAGATGAACCTATAAATATATCTCCCCCATTATTATAATCAAAAATATATGCCTTAGGATGAAACGATATATTTTCTTCCTTATAAAATCTTATATCAGCATAGTCCCCTAACCTGTCTTTTAAAAGATATATTGCTGATGGTTGTGTTATATTTAAATATCTACCTGTTATTATTCTAATTTTTGCTCCTCTATTTTTCGCAAAAATTAAATCATCTAAAATAAGTCTAACCCCTGATTCCATTAAGAATGATACAATAATATTTATTTCATTGGCTCTACCAAATGCTTTTTTAAGTTCTGTTAAAAAAACATCACTACAACCTGTAAAACATTTTTTTAAATCTATTCCCTGATTTAATTGAAGCCTTTTATACAATTCTTCAATTTTTCTATATACATCCCCTATATCTTTATATTCTATATCCTTCAATCCTCTGTTTAGTAATTCTAACTTTTCAACACCCATAATTATCTGCCTTTCTTTTGTTTTATAATTATATTTTCTTCTTTTTTATAGAAAATCCTTTATAAAAAATTATATTTTATCATAATAAATGTTTCAAGGCAGCCTTGCGGCTGCCTATCCATTACAACAATATTAATGATGCAATATAAACTGATATTATTGTTACTATACCCATAAGTAGAGTTGCAACTGTTTGTGTCTTGTAGGCTGTTTTTACATCCATTCCACCAAATTGAGATACAACCCAGAAGTAGCTGTCATTTGCGTGGCTTACAGTCATTGCACCTGCTCCTATTGCCATAACCACAAGAACTCTTGCAACTTCAGAAGTAAATCCGAGTGTTGGAAGTAGTGGGAGCATAAGTGCTGATGTTGTTAAAAGTGAAACTGTTGATGAACCTTGTGCTGTCTTTATTGCCGCTGCAATTATAAATGGAAGGATTATACCTATGTTTAGGCCTGCTAATGTTTGTCCTAAATATTCGCCTACCTTTATCTCTTTTATAACATTTCCAAGTGAACCACCTGCAGCTGTTATTATTAAAATCATTGCTGAATCCTTCATAGCCTCCTGTATCCATTTGTTCTTTGTTTCCTTATCTACATTTGGTATCAACAAGAAGGCAAAGAACATACCAAATAATAGTGCATTAACAGGAGTTCCAAGGAAAACAAATAGTTTAAATATAAGTCCTTTGCCAAATGGATCTCCTGGAAACTTTGCGATTGAACCTAATGCCATTAAAATTATTGGAACAACTATTGGTGCGAAGGATTTCCAAGCACTTGGGAGCTTGCCATAGTTTTTCATAACCTCTTCATAGCTAACATCATCTGTAATATTTGAACTATATTTTGATGCAACCTTATTAGCATACACATTACCTACAATTAATGCAGGAATAGAAAGAATAAGACCAAAAACAATAACAAGAAGAATATTAGTTAGCTCTAAATTTGAAGCTGCTGCAATTGGTCCTGGTGTTGGTGGAACTAAAACGTGTGTTGCATATAAACCTGTGGAAAGTGCAATTGACATAGCAACTAAAGAGGTCTTTGTCTTTTTAGCAAGTGCCTTATTAAGTGGGGTTAAAATTACAAAACCACTATCACAGAATACAGGAATTGAAACAATATAACCTATAATGCTCATTGCTAAAGTTGGCCTCTTTTCTCCAACAAGCTTTATAACTGTCTCTGCCATTTTAATTGCCGCACCTGATTTTTCAAGTATTGTTCCAATTATTACACCAGCTATAATCACTATACCTATATTTGTTAAGGTATTTCCAAACCCCTGTGTAATTATTGTTGTGATTTTATCGTAGGGTAGTTTTGCAGCAAAGGCAAGTAAATAAGAAGCAAATATAAGAGCTAAAAATGGATTTAGTTTAAACTTTGAAGTTGTAACTACTATAAAAACAATGGCAAGTAAAAGAACAAATACTAAATATGGACCTGACATAAATCCCCCTCCTTATATTTTAAGCCTTAAAGGCTTTTATACACCTAAATACCCTCTCTGAAATATTTTGAATTAAAACTGGTGCCTCCTTAACAGCATCATCTAATACCATTGGCTTATCTAAAATAGAAAATACACTTGTAACCCCCATATCATACAGTGCATCAACATCCTCAACCGCCCCTGCAATAACAATTAAAGGTTTGTTATACTTTTTGCAGAGCTTTGATACACCATATATTGTTTTGCCATAGGCTGTTTGGGAATCTACCTTGCCTTCTCCTGATACAACAATATCTGCTTCCTTTACCTTTTCTTCAAGGTTTAAAACATCCATAACTATATCAACACCGCTTTTTAATTTTGCATTTAAAAAGGCAAGAAGTCCTGCACCAAGTCCACCTGCTGCCCCTGAACCAGGGTAGTTTATTATCTCTTTATTGAATGTATTTTCAAGTAGCATTCCAAAATGGCTCAAATTTTTCTCAAGTATTTCAACTACTTCCTCAGATGCTCCCTTTTGAGGCCCATATACTCTGCTGGCACCATTTTCACCAATCAGAGGATTTTTTACATCACAGGCAACAATAAATTCACTTTCAAATATCCTTTTATCTATTTTAGATGTATCTATATAACATACCTTCCCAAGCTCTCCTCCGCCAAATCCTACTTCATTGCCAAGCGAGTCGAAAAATTTTACTCCAAGTGCCATTGCCATACCAGCACCTGCATCGTTTGTAGCACTTCCACCAATGCCGATTATAAATTTTCTGCACCCTTTATCTAATGCATCTAAAATCAGTTGACCTGTTCCATAGGTTGTTGTAAAAAGTGGATTTCTTTCATATTCCTTTAAAAGATAAAGTCCCGATGCTGCGGCCATTTCTATAACTGCTGTCTTGCCATCACCTAATATTCCGTAAAAGCTTAGTATTTGCCTATAAATAGGATCTCTTACAATAGTTTTTATTATATTTCCTCCTGTGGCATCTACTAATGATTCAACAGTCCCCTCTCCTCCATCTGCCATTGGGACATTTTCTATATCTACATCATTAAAAACCTTTTTTATTCCTATCTCTATGTTTTTACATACTTCCATTGCTGAAAGACTTCCCTTAAATTTGTCTGGAGCAATTAATACCCTCATATAACCACCACCTATATTAATTCTATTACTCTTTATAAGACTATAAAATGTAAAAATTATATAATTTTTTAAGGATTTAAAATTTATTTTTTGTACCAAAAAAACAAATATCCCTATGAGTGGGATATTTGTTTTAAAGCTATATAAAAATATATTTTCATACATTCGAAGGGATCCTTTATATTTACATTGCACATTTTTTCTATTTTGTCGAGTCTATATTTTATTGTATTTGTATGCACATAAAGCCTTGCTGCCGTTTCCTTTATATTCATACCTGTTTCAAAATAGACCTTTAGTGTGTTTTATAGTTCTACATTTTTGTTTAAATCAAAACAGTTTGTTTTAAGTTCATTTATGTATAGCTTTTTTATATATTCTGGAACATCATCTAACATTATATAAAGTAATGAATCCTTATAGTATAATATTTCTTCATTTAATATTCTTCCTATTTTAATTAGCTTATTTGCTATATTAAATGATATAGAATAATCCTCTATATCTTGACATTCTTTTCCTATACCAATATTAAACTTAAGTTTGTATTTTTCATATATTTCCTTTTGGATACTTCTACTTAAATCTAATGGATTTTCATTTTGGGTTATTATTACAAACCTATCCTCTGAGATATTGTAAATTATATCTTTTTTCGAAAGCTTTAATTTAATATCATCTATAATACTCTGCTTAATTTGTTGTACGTCAAATTCATTAAGAGAATTTGCGTTAATATAACTATTAAAGGTTATTATATCAAGTACAATAATGTATCTTTTTGTTTTTAAATTAAAACCTACAATTTCTGCTCTATGTTTTAAAACAGAAAGCTCCTCCTTCTCAAAGGTCTGCTTTTTAAAGAGCTCCTTTGTAAAGTTTTCGATAGCTCTTGATTGAAAGGTTTGAAATTTGTTGTTTTCATATTCTTGAACCATAAGTTCTACAAGCTCTTTTATAATCTTACCAAAACCTAATACCTCATTAGGTTCTCCTGTAATTCCAACAACGCCGATAACATCATCGTTGTTAAATATAGGGATGTTTATTCCTTTTTTACTTCCTTTATATAAATGTTTATTATCATCGCATATTATTACTTCCTTTTTAAAAGTTGCAGCCTCCCTGGCACCTTCGTGAAGGGTTCCAATTCTTTCCTCATCACCCGACGCAATTATTATTCCATTTATATCCATTATATTTATATTTTTACCCAATATATACATTAATCTATTTACTATCTTTTGGTAATCTTCCTTGGAAAGCATTATTGTTCCCCCTCTAAAAAATAAATAGTAAAATAAGGCGGTAATATTTGCCTTATTCTACTATTATAATATAATCCCCTTTGAAATTGTGTAAATTTTTTAAAAATTAATCATTACGCTTAACTGGTATATAAGGTATTATCTCTCTTGCAAGGTTTTGAATTGGTAGTGATTGTAATATAACCTTGCCTGGGCCTCTTAATTCTGTTAGGAATAGTCCTTCTCCTCCAAAGAATACATTTTTAAAGCCCTTTACTGTTACAATATCATAGCTAACGGATGGTTCAAAGGCTGCAACGTGACCTGTATCAACCTTTAGGATTTCACCTGGGGCAAGGTTGTATTCAACTGCCTCTCCATCTATTTCAAGGAAGCAAATACCCGGTCCTGTTATTTTTTGTAGAATAAAGCCTTCTCCTCCAAAGAAACCTGCTCCAAGCCTTTTGTTGAATATAACATCAAGATTTATAGAGCTTTCTCCACACAAAAATGCGTGCTTTTGACAAATTATTGACTGCCCTGGTGATAGGTTTAAAGGAACAATTTTCCCGGGAAATGATGACGAAAAAGCTATTTCTGTGTTGTCTCTTTTGCTTGTATATCTTGTCAAAAATACTGATTCACCACCAAAGGCACGAGCAATTCCCTTAAAAAGTCCACCTTCCATATTAGTTGACATATCAATGCCATCGCTCATCCAGGACATTCCGCCAGATTCTGTTATTATTGTTTCTCCCCTATCTAAGTTTAAAATTACAACTGGCAAGCCTTCACCTATAACCCTATATCTCATAATTTCCACCTCATTAATATTTATTAATTTTATTCTACTAAAATTATCTTTTAATATGGTAAAAATATGGTTAATTTTATTCGCAGATAAATCTATAATTACATAGGTAGCATTTTTCACATCTGTCGTAATTATTTAATTCCCTGTTTGTTTCCATAAAGTTAAATACTTCTACAATATCATTTATACCATTTTGTATATCTTCATCCTTTATATCCATTTCTATATATTCACCTGTATCAAGTAGATATAGATACATCTTCTCAATATCTATATTGTATATTTTGTCTACTGCAAATCTATAGGCAATAAATTGATGAAGGTAATGATTTTTTATTCTCTCTTTATCCTCTTCGCTATTAACCTTGTTTGTTTTGTAGTCGATAACAACTGCCTTTTTAGTATCACCAATTTGATATATGTCTAATCTATCAATTATTCCCATTAAGATAATATCTGTATTTGGTAGAGGTACTCTAAAGTTAAACTCTTGATGGGAGAATAACTTTTCTCCATTTATTTTTATACTTTTTTCTATTTTTTCATAGTTTTGTACCATTGTTTTTATTTTTTCTTTTTGTTCATTTGAAATTTCGTATAACTCTCTATTTATCCTATCTTCAATATCTACTTTATAACCCTTTGATACATCCTCAAGGATGCTGTGAACAAATTTTCCAACCTCTGCTGCGTTTATGTTTTTTACTATTTCTGCTTCATTTTGTTCATCTTCATCTTCTTTTTTATTTAAAAAATCAATATCCAATAAGCCTTCGTCTATTTTTGCAACATATCTAAAGAAGTATCTTCTTGGGCAATCCTTATATAGCATATACCTTGATATGCTGAATATTGATTTTGGTATGTAATCAATTTTTGTGTTGATATTTTCTAAAGCATTATTAATATCAAAGATGTCTTCTTCATAATTATTTTCTTCTTTTTCCTTTTTATAGTCCTTAAATGTACTTGTTTCTTCAACATACCTCTCAAAATTTATTCCACAATCTACCAAATAATTTATCAATGTTTTTTCGCTTTTTTTCCTAACTGCACTTAAGGACAAATATCTTATTGCCCTTGTTACACCAACATAAAATATTCTTATTTCTTCCTTCTTTTCTTCCTCTTTTCGTTTTTCTTCCACATATTTGTATAAACCATCCTTTTTTATTGCATCGTGGTTTATTACTATACCATATCTTCCCTTTTCATCATTAAATTTATCATAAACAAACCTATTCCTATTGCTTTTTTCAATTTGATAATCAAGGGAAGGAATAAATACCGCCTCAAATTCAAGTCCCTTTGATGCGTGTATTGTCATTATCTTTACTGCATTGCTGTTTTCTGTATCTAAAAAGGCCTGCCCCTCTTTTTGGGATACTTCTATTAGGTTTTCTAAATAATCAACAAACTCAATTGATGAATAGATTCCCTTTCTATCAAACTCCTCTGCAATCTCTAAAAACTTTTCAAAGTTTCTATACTTTTGTACTCCATCCTCCTGAAGAAGAAGTATCTCCTTTATTTTTAGTTCCTTATCTAACTTCTTTAAGAAACTTGATACACTGTATAAAGGAGCCTCTTCCTTAAGTTCAAAGAGCCTTTTTACCTTGTCATTATAATTTTGTGCTGAGCTTATATATTTATTTTCATTTATTATATTATATACATCTAATACCTCATTATCTGAAAGTCCCACAAAGGGGCTTCTTAATACACCAAGAAGAGAGAGCTTATCCTCATATCTATATATAAACCTTATTATGTTTATTAAATCCCTAATCTCCTGTCTTTCAAAATATCCTATTCCTCCAAGAATTGTATAGGGTATCTGCCTCTTCTTTAGTGAGTTTTCAAATTCCAATACTCCACTTCTTCCTCTAAATAAAATTGCGATGTCCTTATATTCTATTCCCTTTTCTTTTAATTCTAATATTTTTTCTGCAACGTATTCTGCTTCATTTCTCCTCTTTTCATCTTTGTCCTCTTTTTCTAAAAAAAACTTAAGCTCTTCTACTTCTACCCTTCTTTCCTTTAGCTGTTTTGTATCAAAATTTGTTTTCTCTTCCGTTTCTAATATACAAAAATCAAAACCTGCCTCACCCTTTACACCATTTGAAACATTTGAAGGTTCATAGGCATCCATTAAATTTTCAAACATATTATTTATAATATCAACAATTTTGTCGTGGCTTCTGTAGTTTGTTGAAAGGTTTAGCTTTTCTCCACCTGAATTTTTAATTTTATCTGTAACATCCTCAAATACTTTATAATTTGCACCTCTAAAAAGATAAATTGACTGCTTTATATCTCCAACAACAAATAGTTTACCATCTTTTATTTTATTTCCTTCTTCTGTTAGGTAGCTTAATATCTTTAGTTGAACATCGTTTGTATCCTGAAACTCATCCACAAGATAGTATTTATATCTTTCCTTTATCCTATTTCTAACTTCCTCCACTTCAAGTATCTGAAGGGTATATTTTTCAAGGTCATTAAAATCTAATACTCCAAGACTTTTCTTTTCTTCTGAATACCTTCTATCTAAAGCCTCCACCATCTCCATAACAAGATGGATTATTTTTTGTAGTTTTTCTAAATCTTCTTCATTTATATTTGATTTCTTTCCCTTCTTTTTCTCATTTTCTTTAGGATTAAGTTCGTTAAACCTATTTATATTATTCTCTGTAAATTTCTTTGCCTCCTCTATGCTGTCTCCCTTTGTCTTTATTTCTTTATATAAATGCTTTACATCCTCTATTATTTTCTTTTTACTTAAATAATCAACCCCTAAAATTTCTGCAACCGTTTCAAATTTATCTCTATATTCAGAGTTATTTACAAACTCATCAAGTACTTCATCGGCTATTCTGTTAAGTAAAGTTAATGTATCAACCTCTTCAACAATTTTATACATAGGCTCAATGCCAACAATATAATAATTTTCCTTTACAAGCGTATCGCAGAAGCTGTGAAAGGTTGATATGTTGGCAAGAGGCAGTTCTTCTTTTATTTTTCTTAAAGCGTCTCTTTTTTTGCTGTCCTTTTCCTGCTCTATAAACTTATTTACTAAATCTATAACCCTCTCCTTCATCTCAAGGGCTGCCTTTTTAGTAAAAGTTATTGCAACAATATCGTCAACATTGGCACCCCCCTCAAGAAGAAGCCTTAAAAACCTTCTTGTTAAAACCCTTGTCTTACCAGAACCTGCCCCAGCGTGTAGTGCAATGTTTTTACTTATATCAAGGGCTCTTGCCTGTTCATCATTAACCCCATACACATTCTTTATATATTCTATGTTCATATTTCCACCTCACATTTATTTAAGAGCCTTAATTTATTGTATCTGCAGACATCTTCATAATCACAGCTTAAATTAAAGGCACTTTGTACTTCACATATCTTAGGAAGCGTAAATACTGCCCTTTTGATTTTTTCTATACTTTCTTTAATGTAGTTTTGGGTTATGTGGGTTATAACGACATCAAAGTTTTCCTTTGCAACAGTTGTTCTATTCCAAGCTTTTTTGCTAACTATTTCAAAGTCATTATTATGCTCTTCTATGATAATACCGCTTAGCTTTTTCTTGTTTTCATCTAAAGTTTTATTTATATCATAATATAACAATCCAACACATTCTGGCTTTATTTCTAATTCCTCTTCTAAAATACTGTTTACTACATAATAGTACAGCACCACCTGTATAGCCTCTCCCTTTAACATATCTCCTAAGGACTTTGCATTAGATATCTTGTAGTCCTGTATTATATATCTTCCTGTTGGTTTGTCTCCATTATACTCCATATCAACTCTATCTATTCTTCCCTTTATCTTTATTCCTTCAATTAAGTTATCTAATTCGAACTCCTTTTCTATAAGATATGGTCTAAATTTGATTTCATTTTTATATTTCACATCAACATCAATAAAGCCCTTTATGTTTTCAAGAAGCTGTTCCCTTGTTATATCTGTATAGTTATCCTCTAATACCAAACCAAAGTTTTTAAAGGCTTCCTTTGTAAGTTCTTCTATTTTATCCTCCTTATATTCAAGTTCTTTTTCTATATAATCCTTATAGTAGTTTTCAAGCACATAGTGATATATGTTTCCAAAGTTTAAATTTGAATAAACATCATCTTCCCATTTTCTTATGTTAAGTACATCCTCTATAAAATACCTAAATGGACATTTGTTATAGGACATAATCTTAGAGGCACTAAATACATCCCTCCTATTGCTGTCCTTCATTTTATTTATATCAACAAGTCCATCATACTCTGTAAACTTATCGTCATTTCTCTTTTCCTCTACCTGAATTGCTATGTCTAAATAGTCTAATCCACCCTCTTTAATTCTACTGTCCTTTGTTATGCAGTATCTTTTAACAAGCTCTTCTCTGCTGTAGATTCTATTTAGGCTAAACCTGTCCCTCATAGTTCTAACTTTTCTTTCCTCAAAATTTTTGTGAAGTCCCAGTTTATATATAACCTCATCTAAAAATTGTGATTTTGAAATATAAGAACCGTCCTCACCAGATGTTCTATAGGATAAAAATAGTCCTTCCTTGGATGATGCTATTGATAATATAAACCTTATCTTTTCCTTCTCCATCTCAAATATGCTGCTTCCAAAGTTTACACCCTTCTTATAAATTATCTCCTTTTCTCTTGTTGTATATATGCCTGCTGCCTTTGATATTTTAGGGAATTTTCCTTCATTTAGCCCCATTATAAATACATAGCCATAGCTTGTTCCTCTTATTAAATCTGGAGTTAAAACCTTGACACCATAACTCTTTTTAGGGCTTAAAGTAACTGTGGTAGTAGTTATATTTTCATCTAATATATCTAAAAACTCTGTATAATCTATTTTTGAAGTTTGATATTTATATACTTCACCAAGATTATTTAACATTTCAATAAAACCAAACAGAGACTTTAGGTCGCGTAGCATTATATCCTGTGATATTTTACCATTTCCTTTGTTATACAGACACACTATTCTCTTTTTTATACCAAATTCATCTAAAATATCTACTACTGACCTTTTATACTCTTCAAAACTTGCATTATACTTTATTTTTGAAAGTTTCTCATCTATCATATTTTCAAATTTAATATAGCTTTGTCTTAATTTTGATATTTTTTCTGTATATTCCCTCTGCTGTTCTTCATCTTCATTTTTAACCTTAAATTCCTCTGGAAGTCTTTCAAGGAAAGCAGATGTATCTTTACCTATAAAATATCTCTCTAAAACTCTTAAAACATCATTTCTTTCAGGAATAGATAGATATGGACTTGTTGCTATATCCTCTAAAAGATTTTTATTATATCTTTCATTTTTAAGTCGAAGCAGTGCCATTATAGTTTTTATAAATGGTATTTTAGAGAGAAGTTCTGTATCACTTAAGGAGATGTGAATTCCATATTCATTGAATATTTCAAGCAGTATATCCTCATATTCCTCCCTATCTGGAACTATTACTGCTATTTTATCAAGTTCAATTTTTCTTTCTTTATATAGTTCTTTTATATTTGAAGCCACCTGCCTTACCTCATCCTCAATGCAGGGTGCATCAAGTATTTTAACATCAAAGGTCTCATCTAAAGCTCTGTCGGTAAATAGTGTTTCGGCAAGGTATCTGTATTTTGTATTTAAAAAATCATCATCACTAATTTCAAACTTTAATTCCTTTGCAAATCCTAAAGCTTCTTTTTCTGCAAAATTAAGCACATAAGGGACATTTAGAGGAATATGGTATATAAACTCAATTTCACTAAAATTATTTTTTATTGCCTCAAGTAGTTTCTTCTCGCTTTTAAATATATCTATGTATCCATCAATAATAAATAGAGATACATTTTCAAAATATGTAGTTTTATCTACATTTTCTACTGCAATCTTTATTATATCGTCCATATCTATGAGGTTTAATGAGGCTAATTTTTCTTGATATGCTGTATATATTGTTATTAAATCCTCTGTTTTTCTTTTTAATACTTCATCTCCTATGGAGTTTATAATATTTTTAAATTCATCTATATTCATATATTCCCTTTTTAAACTTCTTATTGCATTAAGTGCATTTACTGCAAATCCCTTTTTATCATAAACTTTAGAGAAATATTTAATCTTTTTTTCTCCAAGCTCCTTTAGTATTTCTTCAACAAGCACAAGAGAAGCCTCATAGGTGATTAATTCAGAACTGCCTAAATGATTTTTAGAAATCCTTCTTGATAAGTCATCAAAGGTTATAACATCTACATTGTATAAGCAACCTGCCCTTTTTAAAATTTCACCTCTAACGAATTCTATAAGCTCTCTTGTTGGTGCAAGATATATAACCCTTTTGTTGTTTTTTATTTCATTTACAATTTTATCAAACAAGATATCACCCCAATAATTTGGTAATTTTTCAAGTTAATTATATTTTATTTCTATATTTTTAAAAAAGCAATATAAAAACATAAATAAATGTTGGGGGAATACCCCAACATATTAAATGTAAGTATATTATTGATTTTTATCTTCTTTTTTAATTTCCATTTTGTTTTGTATTCTTTCTATAACTTCTCTTATATTATTTTCAAATTCTTTCTTCCAATCGTCAGGATTAGTTCCATCATCGTATTTAGGAACTTTTAAAGGAAATATGTAAAAATGCTTACCACCATTATAATTAAAATAATATCCATTAAAATCGCTATTATCTTTATAAGGGAAAATTACTCCTCCCCATTGTGCATCTAGTAAATATACATAATTTGTTATTTGCCTGTAATCATCAATTATATATTCCATATTTAACTCCGAAATAAACTTTTCCCAACCTATTTTATATTTTGCATCTAACACATATTTTTTATCTTCTTTTTGTATTACATAATCTGGTTTTAAAATAAATTGTTCTGGTTTCCCTTTTAATTCTAATTTAATTTCATATTGATATTCTACATTTGTATTTTCGTTTTTAATTTTACTTAAAACAATGTTTTTCAAAAACTCTTCCCACAACTTACTAATGTTTACCATAACCCCAATAATATCTGATGAATTTCCATCAAAGAAGGATATACCTTTATTCTTAATTATCAATAAACAAATCCTTCTTAAATGTTCATAACTGTGGTAATATGGATGAGTTATCTTTCTTGAACATTTGTGAATCAATGCTTGTACATTTTCACTTTTATAATTTGGTGCTACTTCTTTAATTGCACAAATTGCTTCATAGGCTTTAGAATTTTTATCTTTAAATGCAAATATTTCATTTGGATATCTTTTATTTAAAATATCATAGGCATGTAAAATTAAGTGCATTATTTCATTATCATGTGTAAGTTCTCTTTTGTTATATGCAATTTTACCATTGAATGGTATGTTGTATTTAATGTGTCTATTAATATCAACAACACCCTTGACTTTAGAATCATTATATTCAAATCTTTTATATTTATTAAACAGTCCACTTGTATATGCCTTTTCCAATTGATATGTAAAGGCAAATATCAAAAGCCAATCCCAAATTGAGTCATTTTCGTCTGACTTAGGATTAAAATTTTCATATTTTTTATTATAATTTTTATTATAATTAGAAATACTTGAAAGTATGTACCTTAAAAAAAACTGTTTATCACACTTATCAAATCTTGAGCCTATTTCAACTGTAACATCATAATCTTCTTCTAATTTTACAATTTTCCTCAAAACACCAATATAACCTTTTGTTCTTAATTCTCCTGTATCTAAATTTATATCCATTATATTTAAAGAAATCTTTTTACCATAACTTATGTATATATCATATTCATCTTCTTCATTTTGCTTATCATTATTTTTTGATTCAACATTCTCTGCAAATTTACATAATAGCTTAAAATATTTGTCTTCTTCTTTGTCTTCTTTGTTAAATTTATATTTTTCTTTTATTTCAACACATTGTTCATTTTTTATGATTTTTCCATTTTCTTCATTTTTAGATCCACTGTAATCTGAAAATCTAAATATTACTTTTTGCATAATTATTCACCTTTATCATTTGAACCTTCAGTATTTGAACTATTATCATTTCTATTAGTATCACTTGAGCTATTATTACCTGAATTATCACTATTACCTGAATTAGCTTTTTCAAAAACATCCTTTAAATCTTTTATAAACTTATCTACATTATCATATCCCCTTACATATTCTCTCAATATTGGTTCAACTCTGTATTTCCATATTTTATCCTTGATAATCTTTATCTTTTCATCTATACTTTTTGTTTTGTCCTCTTCTTCCAACAAGCCATTAACCTTACCAAAATATGCTGGGCCTAAATGGTAATGTTCATTTAGTCCATAATCTTTACCTTTATCTGAAATGGCTTTATTTAATTCTTTAGTACTTTCAATTAGTTTATTAACTAATTCTTCTTCTAATTTTTCACCTAACATACTTTTCATAACATCTCCCATTACATCATTTGATTTTATTTCATACCAGAAAAATCTTCTTCTCAATGCAAAATCAAAGGCTTCTACACTTCTATCTATATCATTCATTGTTGCAATTATATATACATTCTCTGGTACATAAAAACCTTTTTTAAATGGATGATCTTCTTCCATTAAATTGTTATATTGTGTTTTTAATCTTCCTTCTTCTCCTCTATACTCTAAACAATACATTAATTCTCCAAACACCTTTGATAGATCTGCTCTATTTATTTCATCTATAATTAAATAGTAATTTTTATTAGGATTTTCCTTTGCTTGTCTGCATAATTCCATAAATATTCCATCTCTTCTCTCAAATCCAATTTCATTTCCTTTTTTAACAGGTCTTAATCCTTCTACAAAGTCTGTATAATCGTATGATGGATGGAATTGGACAAAATATATATATTTTTTCTTTTCTTCATCAGTTAGATTTTCTTTATTCAACTGCTTTTTTAACAATTCTTCACATATTTCCTTTGCCATATATGTTTTACCTGTTCCTGGTGCTCCTGTAAGAACTATTTGAGGATTATGTTTTAAAATTGATTTTATTTCTTCTTTTATTTCATTTATTCCCTTGTTTATATCTATCATATTTTTTCCCCCTTTATCTTTTTCAATTGGTTCTTTACCTACTAATTCTCTAAGAGCATTAATCAAATCCCATATATTTTCTTTATCAAATTGGTTTATTCCATACTCTAATTTCTTTCTTTCCATTATTTCAGAGTCAATATTTAAATTTTTAATTCCTTTTTTTTCTTTTAAAACACTTAATAATTTTTTTAATAATATATCTTGAATTTCTTTACCATCATTATCTTTACCTTCACCATAAATTAAATAATTACCCCTAACAAGTTGCTTACCAATCTCAATTTTACTTTCTTTTATAAATCTAACGTAACATATTCTATACTCTTGTTGGGAATTGTCTTTTGAATCTTTTTTATACAAATGTAAATTTTCACCATATGAACATTTTATTTCTTCACCTAAACCATTTACCATACTTTCTAATAATTCTTTACATCCCTTATTCTCTGCATTTTCCCATACTTTTTTTACTTCTTCATCATCTTTTAATTCTCCTATTTGTTTTAATGTATATAATTTTTCCATTATTCTTCCACCTCCTTAAATACATATACTAATTTTATATCATTATTCTTAATTTTTCAACAAATTTATGTTATATTCACTAATATTTACTATTTTAAGTCCATTTTCTTCATTTTTCGTATTATAAATTTTTTCTAAACTTTTATCTTCAAAATATATATATCCTGTATATCTACTACCTTTTCTATTTAAATTAAACTTTTTATTCTTGAATCCATATACAACAAAATAATCATAATTTTCCTCATCAATTGACACTTTTATAATTAATGCATCAATGTCGTCTTTAATAGTTACTGCATATTTTGCAACATATTTTTTATGGGCATCTTTATATTTTGCACTGATTTCGTGATATGAAAAAGTGATTTTCTCTTCTGTATTTGTTATTATGCTAAATATGTTTGCTCTTTCATCTAAAACTTCCTTTATATATTCACCATTTTTATTTATTATAAATTTTTTTAATACTTCTTTCTCAATTAATTTATCTTTGTTATTCTTTTTCATTTCAAACATATAATCTAAAATAATATTTTTTACTAAACTAATTAGTTTTTGTATTCTATTATATTGTTCTTGGGACTCTTCATTTTTATATTTAATATATCCTCCATCTTCAACTTCAATGATATCCCAAAGTACATCACCTAATATCATACTTTGAAAAATATATTTACCCCACCATTCATCATCCCAAGTATCTGTTATATCTTTGTCAATCTTAATTAACCTTATTTCTGGTCTTTTATCATAGTTATTTAAAATCCTCACAATATATATTTTCCCATTACATTCAATTAAAGATATATATAAAGATTTATATTGATTAGAAAACACCTCTACTACATATTCTTTAATATCCTTTATCATTATTGGAACTACAGGTTCTTCTTCTATATCACATTCAATCAATTTAATACTACAATTGATATCACATTCCTCCTTCAAAAGTTCAATATAAGTATGAAAATGAATTTCTCTTTCACTTTCATCTAATGTACTTTTTATGCTGTCAATTACTAAATCATAAATCTTTTCCAAAAATTCATCTTTTTTAAATAATAGATTTAGATAGAATTGTAATATCCCCTCATTTAACATAATAAACCTCCATTTTAATACATATTTTTTAAATATTATTGTGTGATAATTTTTTCACTACACATATACTCTTTTGGCATTAAAAATTCAAACAGACTTCAATTAAATGAGAATTTATATAACTATAATAACTATATCTTTAGTAATCCGTCACTACCAAAAACTTGACGCAAATAAAATTATTATTTAAACATATCCTTATTGGATTGTATATATTTAATAAGTTATACAAAATCACAGGCATTATGTTTTTCGAAAAAATAACTTTATTAAAAATAAATACTGTATTTTAATATTGAAATCCAAACAAGCATTAGATAAACTATAAACATACATTTTTCGAAAATTTTACTTATTCAAAATTATGAATGGGAGGTATTTAAAATGGATTTCAAAAATAATTATATTGATAAAATAGGGGAAGTAAAAATGAGAAAAGTTTTAGATTCTGTAATGTATGAAGAACCAATAACTTTTAGTTGTGAAAATGAAAAAGGAGTATATTTTATAGCGACTATGATTAATCAAGAAGAAAATGAAGAAGTATGGTTTTTTATACCTGTTGAGTATGATGAACTATTAAAAATTGAAAATAAAGTAGAAAATTCAGAATTTAATATATTGTATTATTTTCTTAATAGTATTGACGATAAAAAAATATATCAAGTTTGTTTATATCCTGATGGAAGTAGTAGTTCTGAGTGTATTAATATTTCATTAGGAACAAGTGTAGATTTTCCTTTTTAAGTTTTTATTGTAGAATTAGAGTATTGCAATCTTCCATATAATTAAGAATAAAGTATAAATCTTTCCTCTATACACTAAAGACTTAAAAAATCATAAGCAATCAATTTTTATTTGCAATTTATTATTTATACAATAACCATTCTATAATATAAAAATATTTATCAACAGTTGGGGCAGTATTTAAACTAAAATACCTGCCCTTTATTATTTAATAGCACTTTAAAACATTGGTTAATTTTAAAGTACATTTTTTTGCAAATAATATTTAAATATTTCCTCCCTTTTATCACATATTTTTATTTAAGCATTGTGTGGTAATTTGTTGTAACACATTTATTCTCTTGATATTATAAAACAAACAATACATATTTCAATTTTTAATAAGGGAGGAATCCATATGCCCCTAAAAATTACATCTTCAAAAATCTACAATGATAAAAAAATTAAAGGCACTCAAATTAATTATATCAACATTCCTTTATTTGACTACAATGTTTTAAAAGAAGATTTTAAAATAGCTAAACATCTAAAAGAAATAGATACAATAGATTTTACAGGAGTTAATGGAATAATACTAAAAACATCCAAATTCCATACTGCCCTAATTGCATCACAGTATATAATAAGAAAATATGAACAGGATAATAAAACAATCTATGATTTTTGTGAATTAAATGATTGTGAAGTTGAAATATATAAAAACTCAAGACAAACTAAATTACCTATAGTTGAAGCAAAAAATCATTTTGATAGCCCATATAGCTTTACATCTTACGAGTTTTCACCAATACCTAAATTAATAGATGATGATGATTTTAATATTAGCCATAATACTCATTTTGGTTCATACAAAGACTATGAATTCCCAATAATTATACACCAAACAACTCAACCTTATATTAGCCACATAAATCAATTAAATGAGGAAAAAAGATTTATTATCTACATAATAGAAGAAAATCTATCAAATTCACCTTTTTCTAATACTGATATTAATGAATTTATCAATAATTTGCTGTTTGAAACAAACTTTGAATATATAGAAATAAATGAGCCAGATATTAGCTATTATGAATCATTCCTATTACAACTTATAGGGGAAAACGGATATAAACTTGATAAAAACATTAATACAACTGATATAATATCTAATTTGATGAGTTTTAGGAAAAACTTATTTTTAGGGCTAGAAGATATAAATACATTAGTATCAAAAATAACAAAAAAGAAGGGAAAAAATTCATTACTTTTAACAAGCAGAGATTTTAATATAGTTAATAATTCTAATTCATTAAACAAAGAAAATACAAATGACCCTTTTAAAGTTCTAAATAATATGATAGGACTAAAAGATGTTAAAGAACAAATCAAAAGACTTGTTTGTCAATTTAAGTATGAATCAGAGAGAAGAAAAAACAATCTTACTACTTCTTTAACTCATAAAGCACTCGTTTTTATGGGCAATCCAGGAACCGCTAAAACTACAGTGGCAAGATTGTTAGGACAAATACTATGTGCTGAAGGTATATTAGAGAATAACATATTTGTAGAAGTTAGTAGAAAAGACCTAATTGGCAAGTATGTAGGTTGGACATCAAATATTGTTGCAGATGTATTTGAAAAGGCAAAAGGTGGAACTTTATTTATAGATGAAGCCTATTCTTTGTTGGACGAAAATGGTTCAGCAAGCTTTTCATCTGAAGCATTGTCAGAAATCATACAACAAATGGAGAATAATCCAGATACACTTGTAATTTTTGCAGGATATACAAAGGAAATGATAGATTTTATTGAAAGGGCAAATACAGGCTTAAGATCAAGAATCACTGCAATTATTGAATTTAAAGATTATAGTAATCAAGAAATGTTTGACATATTTAATTATATGTTAAAGCAAGAAAATTATCATTTAGATGATTATGAAAGAACAAAAAATATAATTTATAACTTTTTAAATGAAATTAATAAACTTCAATCTACAAACTTAGGAAATGGTAGACTTATGAGAAAACTGTTTAAAACCGCAATTGAATATAAGTCTATTAATAACCCATTAGATTTTAATACTATAAATATCTCAGAAATAGAATTAGCTACAAAAGCTCTTCTAAATAACGAAAAACTATTAAGTAAAAGAAATGAAGTTAATAAAAGTATTGGATTTTTAAAATAAAAATTTATTAACTTTAATTCAGTAAGCAATTACAAGTTATATTGATTCTAAATATCGAACTTAAATCTTTATTAAATATTTAAGTATTAAACCCTCCTATTTAGGTAGTGTAAAATAATTTGTGTATTTTTAGTAATTATACCTCTTTTCAAGGTAAGAATATAGGGTTCGAATTAGTAATTTCATTTGAGAGTATATCCAATTTTTTAAAAATTTATGCATTAATTCGAATAAAATTGGGTAAAATAATTAATTAAGGGGTAGTATAGAGTTTTTGTGGAGACCTTTGAAAACCTTGGTCTGAAAAGGTCTCCAGAAAATTTTTTGCTTTTTGTGTATATTATATGTATTTTTCTATTCTACCTGGGTAAATTATTAATAATTGGTTTAATACCATATCCCAATTTTTATATCTTTGAGTCCATTTCTTTACCACATTCATACTAACAAGGTAAAGCATTTTTTCTAGTGATTCATCTGAAGGGAATATAGTTTTTGATTTTGTAACTTTTCTCAATTGCCTATGAAAGCCTTCAATAATATTAGTTGTATACATAATTTTTCTGATTTCATTAGGAAATTTATAAAATGGACTCAATACATCCCAATTATTTTCCCAGCTTTTAATAGCATAGGGATATTGACCTTGCCATTTGCTTTTTAATTTTTCAAATTCTTCTCTTGCTATTTCTTCATTAGGTGCTTGATATACAGCTTTAAAATCCTTACTAAATTCCTTTAAATGTTTATACGAAACATATTTAAAACAGTTTCTTAATTGATGAATAACACATCTTTGAATTTCTGAATTTGGGAAAGCTGCTTGAATAGCTTCTTTAATACCAGCTAAACCATCCACTGAAAATATCAATACATCTTCTACTCCTCTATTTTTAAGTTCATTTAAAACACCAAGCCAAAATCTA
>NZ_FQVG01000072.1 GCF_900129265.1 Caloramator proteoclasticus DSM 10124
AGTCCGTTTACGTTACCACCAATGACAAAAGCAGCTGCATATGATGGACTATGGAATAAGATATTTTCTTGAAGTATTCCATTTTCATCTATTTTGGCTTTTTGCCTGCGTTCTTTAATACCAGGCGGAATACTTTCAGAATCTATCGTTTCAATATGACTACCTTGTAAAACTACAAAACCTTCGTTTGTTCGCTTACAACTTGCCTCGATAATTTTGCCACTTTTTCGACTTTTTCGTTTTAGAAAGAGTAGCAATTCTTCAGGAGTCTCAACATTAATTGTTATTTTAGGCTTATCTATGAGGGGTTCAAATAATTTGTGACCAAGAGCACCCATAACAATTTTGGCATAATCAATGAATTCTTCAAGTTCACTTTCCTTTTCTTCAGTTATATTACCTTGAGTGGGTTCAATTTCGTTTTTAAGAATATAGCGATTTGCTTCTTTAGCAAGAGTGCAAAATCGATTTTCAAGATAGCTTATCTCTGTAGGGCCAAATGAATTATTAGATGTAGTAAATACAACAGCCTCTGTCCAATAATCTTTGTCAGGATTACGTTTATGTTCTATCAATCGACTTAAAAGCCCCTCGCCATTTTTTCTTATTCCAGCTTGTCCAATATATACTATATTTTCGTCTGTTTGGTCGGAAGTTCCAAACAAAAAGTAAACACCACTTTGAGAGAGGTCATTTCTGCCTTTTAATTCATCAAGTTTGGTGCGTGGTATTTTATAAGCTACACCTGTCCAATTAGCAAGGGTGCACTTTTTTATCCCATTGGGAGTGCCATCCATTAAAAACAAATTCAAACTTTTTCCACGTTTAGTCATATATACGTAGCCTGCTGATTATTTAGCTATATTAAACCAGTGTATTTTTCAAAGAAATTCATTAATTTTTCAATAACACTTTGCTTTTTAGCTGTTCTGTTACCATTACCAAAACGTGAAATAGGTGGGAGAATCTTATCTATATTAGTTCCAGTGGTCTTTAAAATGCCATCCCTAAAAGAACCTTCTATAAATTTACGTGTCTCATCTGGTTTTAGTTTCTCTTCTTTAATTATATTTTCTAAATCATTTTCTTTTTGTTCTAAAACAAATTTACGCCAATCATCATCTACATTAGTAGATAGGTTAATAGAATTTATAAATTTATCGATTAATTCCTTTTTACTTCTAAGTTCTATACTTGAATTAACAGCCTTATCAATTGTAACAAGAATACTTTTATCAGTACAGTTAGATTCGTGGTATTTTGCAACTAACATTAGTATATAATCAATGTTAACCTCAATTTGTTTAATTAACTCAATTTCAAATATTATATCATCGTTGATATTTTCTTTATCAGCCTTTTCATCTTTCCTGTAAATTTGATAAAGGTCAATATATACACTTTGGTAATCTTGAAAATCACGTTCACTTATAATTTCTTTTCCTTCAAAATCGTCAAAGGCAGATAAAATGTTTCTAATACGAAGTATAGAACCAAATAGCTTTATAAAATCCTTTTGAGCTTCTTCTCCAATTATTGCTTTGCCTAAAGGATAATTTTTTTGTAAAGATGATATTAATTCTATATATCCATGATAGTGCTTACCATTTTCATCAAAACCATTGTAATATTCATTGAAAGTTTTTAGAAGAACAACTCCACCTGCATTTTTATCTCCAAAAAGTGAAATAGCATCATCAGTTGCTTGCTTTAAATCTCTAAAACAAACTATATTTCCATAAGTCTTTACAGAGTTTAATATTCTATTCGTTCTTGAAAAGGCTTGAATTAATCCATGATATTTTAAGTTTTTATCTACCCAAAGTGTATTAAGTGTAGTAGCATCAAAGCCAGTTAAAAACATATTAACTACTATAAGCAAATCTACTTCACGGTTTTTAACTCTTTGTGAAAGGTCTTTATAATAGTTTTGAAATTTATCAGCTGAAGTATCAAAATTGGTGTTAAATATCTTGTTATAATCAGAAATAGCAGACTCCAAAAAGTCTCTTGATGATTTATCAAGCTTATCGGTTTCAAATTCTTCATCAGGGAAGATATCATCTGGATCATATTCATTAGGGCTAAAACTAAAAATTGTTGCAATAACAAGATTTCTATTTCGTTCTTCTAATTGACGCTTAAATTCAGTGTAATACTTCATTGCCATTGGTATTGATTCTACAGCAAAGATGGAATTAAATCCTGCAACTCTTTTACCCTTTAATGAATAAAAGCTATTACGTTTAGTTTTTTGGTCAAAATGATCTAAAATATAGCTTGTAACTTCTCGTATCCTTTCAGGTGCTAATAAAGCTTTTTCAATATCTATTGAATGAACTTTTGCATCATTTATGTTCTCTTTCTCTTTAATAGTATTTATAAAGTCTATTCTAAATGGCAATACATTCCCATCGTTTATTGCATCAACAATTGTATAAGTATGAAGTTTATCTCCAAATACTTGTTCAGTGGTTTTTTTAAGTGGATTGTTACCATTATTTGCATTTACAGCGAAAATAGGTGTTCCAGTAAATCCAAAGATATAATATTTTTTAAATGCCTTAATAATTTTATTGTGCATCTCTCCAAATTGAGAACGGTGGCATTCATCGAATATTAAAACTACATTTTGGTTATAAACAGGATGCTGTTTGTTTTTAGATATAAATTTATCTAATTTTTGTATTGTTGTTATTATAATTCTGGCATTAGAATCTTCTAATTGCTTTTGAAGTATTCTTGTAGATGTATTACCATTAGCAGCACCTTTTTCAAAACGGTCATATTCCTTCATTGTTTGATAATCAAGGTCTTTACGGTCTACAACAAACAAAACTTTGTCAATATAACTCAAAGAGCTTGCTAATTGTGCTGTTTTAAAACTTGTTAATGTTTTACCTGAGCCTGTAGTATGCCAAATATACCCTCCTGCCGATATAGTTCCCATTTTTTTATAATTTGTTGCTATTTCTATACGAGATAAAATACGCTCTGTTGCAGCTATTTGATAAGGACGCATAACTAATAAAAGATTTTCAGAAGTAAAAACACAATATTTTGTCAATATGTTTAACAAAGTATGTTTTGCAAAAAATGTTTTTGTAAAGTCAATTAGGTCGGGTATAATTTTATTATTAGCATCTGCCCAGTAACTTGTAAATTCAAAGCTGTTACTGGTTTTCTTACTTTTTTTATTTTCTGCTGCTCTTTGTTCTTTTATATGGGCATTACGTGTTGTGTTGCTATAATATTTAGTGTGTGTTCCATTGGAAATTACAAAAATATGCACATACTCAAATAAACCAGATGATGCCCAAAAACTATCTTTCTGATAACGGTTAATCTGATTAAATGCTTCTCTAATTGCAACACCTCGTCGTTTTAATTCAACATGGACAAGAGGAAGTCCATTTATTAGAATAGTAACGTCATAACGGGTTTTATGAGTTCCACCTGATTCTTCATATTGGTTTATTACCTGCAAATAATTATTATGAATATTTTTTTTATCTATAAGATATATATTTTTAGTTGTTCCATCATCTCTTTTAAGTATTTGTATATGGTCATCCTGAATTTTTCGAGTCTTCTCTACAATACCTTCATTGGGATTAGCTAAACATTCTGCAAAAAATCTATTCCATTCATTATCTGAAAAAGTAAAATCATTTAGCTTTTCAAGTTGTTTTCGAAGGTTTTGAATCAATGCAGCTTCATTATGAATTCCAATGTATTCATATCCTTGAGAGGTTAGAAGGTTAAGAAATTCTTCTTCAAGTTCTGCCTCACTTTGGTATTTTCCTGAACGCACACGATATTCTGCAGAATACTCAGAGACAACAGTAGATTCATCGGTACTTGCAACAATATTATATGTGCTCATTCTACCGCCTCCTCATCTTTTGATGGAAGTGGCTTAAAAGATAATAGCTTATCTCTGTAATATTCATATTGTTTTTGTCTTGCCTCAATTTCAGCTGGTAAGCCAATAGTTAAATCGTTGCATAGTGCATCAAAGCGGTCAAGGATAGAAACTATTCGTTCTTGTTCTTCGAGGGGAGGGAGGGGAATTCTAAATTTCTTAAAAGCAACCATATCAACAGAAGCAAAATGCCCAAGTGTTAAGTTGTTTTTACACCATTCACCAAGTATATAACAATAATAAAATAGGTACTTTATATTCACATCTTGATATTCATTTTTAAGTGAGAGTATTGTAAATCTTTGATTTGCTAAAAACTCGGTTTGTATTAGTGCATGTTCACCTATTGTTGCAGAAGTAGAAATAATTATAGAGTTTGCAGGAAATGGTCTTCCTTTAACAGCATTTATTGAAACATGTTGCAATGCATTTGAAAGTATTCTTCCATTTTCGCGTATATCTTCCATCCGAAACCAAGGAATTACTCCGTTTTCCCAATACTCCTTGTTGGATTTTGATGGTGTATATCCGTTACGAATATTAAAAAGATCATCAATAGCCACTCGTGGCACTTCATCACCAAACGTAAGCAGCAAATCCCTATAATACTCATACTGCTTTTTTCTTGCTTCAAGTTCAGCAGTAAGTTCAGCAGTAAGTTCAGTAAACTTGTCCAATATGCGGACTATTTCCTGCTGAACAGGCAGAGGGGGAAGGGGGATTTTCACGCGAGCCATTACATTGCTCATTAGTTTTGGATTACCCATGCCAGAATTAACATAATCTTTTGCAATTATTTGCAAACAGTAATAAATAAATCGAGTATTTATATGACTTCGATCAATAACTTTCAATAAGCCACACACATTCGTTATACTGAATTTCTCGTTAATATGATAAAAAACAGACCCAGCATTTGCTCCATCAGTAGTCCAAGTAATAGATTCGCAATCATAATCATAATTATTGATAAAACCAAAAATGCCATTGTTTGTAGTTTGTGATGAATATACAGGATATTCCCCAGCGTTATCACGCAGGTATTCTTTTGACATGACACGACCACGCGTAATTTCACATATTTCTCCGATGGTCTTATACTCCACCCCGTCAGGACACAATTCTTTTATTAATTCTTCTAATTTACTCATTACTCTGCCACCTCAATCTCTGAAATAATCTTATCAATTTCTTCTCTTAATTTATTTTGTCTTTCAACTATTTCTTTTATTTCAGCATTAAGAGCAACAATATCTATCTTTTCTCTTGTATCTTCCTTTTCTACATAAGTAGAAACTGAAAGGTTATAATCTTGTTTTTCAATTTCTGCTTTTGATACAAGTTTGGCAAAATGTTTTATATCTTTTCTATCAATATAAGCATTAAGTATTTTTTCAATATTATCTTGAGAAAGCTTATTATTGTTTGTAACTTTAACAAACTCATTTGAGGCATCTATAAATAGTATATTGTTATCGGATTTTGATTTTTTTAATACCATAATACAAGTTGCTATGCTTGTTCCAAAGAATAGGTTTTCAGGTAATTGAATAATACAATCTATATAGTTATTTTCTACTAAATATTTTCTTATTTTCTGTTCAGCACCACCACGATATAAAACACCTGGAAAACATACTATTGCAGCTGTTCCATTTGTAGCTAACCAAGAAAGACTATGCATAATAAAAGCAAGGTCAGCTTTAGATTTTGGTGCAAGAACTCCAGCAGGTGAAAAACGTGGGTCATTTATAAGTATTGGATTACTATCCCCATCCCATTTTATAGAATATGGTGGGTTTGAAACTATTGCTTCAAAAGGTTCATCATCCCAATGTAAAGGTTCAGTTAATGTATCGCCATGTCCAATATCAAATTTATCATAGTCTATATCATGTAAAAACATATTAATACGGCAAAGGTTATAGGTTGTTATATTTATTTCTTGCCCATAAAAACCTTGACGAACATTATCCTTGCCTAATATCTTTGCAAACTTTAGAAGTAAGGAACCTGAACCACAAGCTGGGTCATAAACTTTATTAATTTCAGTTTTACCAACTAATGTGATACGTGCTAATAATTCAGAAACTTCCTGTGGCGTAAAAAATTCACCACCACTTTTCCCAGCATTTGATGCATACATTGACATAAGGAATTCATAAGCATCACCGAAGGCATCAATTGTATTATCTTTATAATCGCCAAGATTCATATCTGCAATTCCATTTAAAAGCTTAACCAACCTTTCATTACGTTTTGCAACAGTTGGTCCTAATTTATTGCTATTTAAATCAATATCATCAAATAGTCCCTTAAAATTTTCTTCATTTTTTGTTCCTTGAGCTGAAGATTCAATGTTTTTAAATATTTTAGCAAGAGTTTCATTTAGATTCTCATCATCAGCCGCACGACGACGTACATTTTCAAATAATTCACTTGGTAAAATAAAAAAACCTTTTGTTGCAATTATATCTTCACGTGCTTGTTCTGCTTCTTCATCTGACAACTTGGCATAATCAAAATCTGTATATCCAGCTTCCCATTCTCCTTTGTTTATATATGCTGTTATATTTTCAGAAATATAACGATAAAACAACATTCCAAGAACATATTGTTTAAAATCCCAACCATCTACACTTCCACGTAGATCATTGGCTATATTCCATATTGTGCGATATAATTCTGCTCTTTCTTGTTCTTTTCTGTTATCAACCATATTTAAACCCCTTTCAATAATTTAATTTTAAAAAAAGTTATAAAACATAGTAAAATGTAAATTAATAGAAAAATTACATATGATTTATATCAATCAAATATAGTTTATCAAAAAAAATACTAAAGCTCAATTGAAATAATAAATAATAGGGTGCGTAGCGACAAACTACTCACCCTTTAATATTGCACTCCGAAACTTACATCCATAACAAAATCAAAAAACCTCTCAAAAAATAAATACTCAACATTAGCATACACGTCCCTATGTCCAAACTTTTTAACATTATCAAAAATATACATTGAAGCTTCTTCAGAAACATTGCACATGGCTTGAATCATAGCAGGGCTTAGACAATGAATATTTTTAAGTAGAGCAATTGGTGCCAAAAGCTCTGTAGCAAAAGCATTAATTATATTATTGTTTATATTATCAGAAAAATTTGTATTAAACGACAATTTTTGATTATAAGCTATGTAAAATGATGTTATAATTTACCTAAAGATAAAAAGTTAAAAACATCAGATAAAAATAAATAATATAAACTGCCTATTTGAAGGAGATGATATATTGGCAGCTAATCGTTCCTTTACAGAATATATAGCAAATAGATTTGAAAATGAGTTATTTGAAGCCATTCAGGATTATATTGAATATAACTATAATAATTTAGACTTGTGGTTATATAAAGTTAGAAAAATTGGTGGCATTGAATTATCAGATATCGAAGTGAAATTTGTAAATGTCAATGACTTGCCAGGCATGAAGATAGAATTTGATGTAGTAGTAGAAGCTGAATTTGAAGTAAGAGAGTCAGACTATCACTATGATGAATCTGAAAATTGTGTGCAGTGGTTTGTATTAAAATGTTCTGGAGATTTAGACTGTAATTTAGATGACTTTAAAATTTACAGTTTAACTGGGTATAAAATCAAAAGTAAGCAGCCCAAACCTATGTCAGATTCACTTGTTCCATTTATTTATAGTGAACAATTAGAATCTGTTGCCACAGAATTTCTACGCAAAAATTATCCAGAAGCATTAAAGACTCCGATGGCAGTTGACCCACAATTATTGGCAGAAAAAATAGGTCTTAAAATAGAAATTAGAGATATTACAAAGGACTTTACAGTGTTTGGACAAATTTTTTTTCATGATTGCGAAGCAGAATTCTATGATAAAAACAGTGATAAAATGGTTCAAATTCATGTAAATGCTAAAACTATTTTTGTAGATCCGAAAGCATACTTTCTACGTAACCTTGGATCTGTTAATAATACTATTGTTCATGAGTGCGTTCATTGGGCTCTACACAGAAAGGCATTTGAATTGGAAAGGTTATATAACAGTAGTGCAACAAAAATAAAATGTCAAGTAGTAGGTGGAATAAAAGATAGTAACAGGGATGCAACTGAATGGATGGAATGGCAGGCAAATGCACTTACCCCAAGGATACAAATGCCAATTTCAACATTTAAAGAAAAGGCATTTGAACTTATAAAGAAATATAAACAATTATTACAAACAGAAAAAATAATAGATGTAATGGAACCAGTTATTGATGAATTGGCTTTATTTTTTGGTGTTTCAAGATTAGCAGCTAAAATTCGAATGATTGATGTAGGATATGAAGAAGCAATAGGAACTTTTACTTATATAGATGGTCATTATATCAGACCACATTGTTTTAAAAAAGGTTTTTTAAAAAGAAATCAGACCTTTTCAATTAGTGCAATAGACGCAGCTATACAAAGTTTTATTGATCCAGAATTATCTGCTTTGATAAAAGAAGGTAGTTACATATATGTAGATTCACATTTTGTTTTAAAACATCCTAAATATGTAACAAGAGATGAAAATGGATATGCTATATTAACTGATTATGCAAGAACTCACATGGAAGAGTGCTGTTTAGTTTTTGATCTATCAATTAAATCAGGATTTAAGGAAAGTTATCATAGTGAGTGTTTTCTAAATCGTGATAAAGGTTCAAATATAGATTTTGAATTAAAATTTAATAATGGA
>NZ_FQVG01000017.1 GCF_900129265.1 Caloramator proteoclasticus DSM 10124
AAATATTTTAACAGTTCTTCTAATACATCATCATAGTACAATTTTTGTACATAAATATATTCCATTTTTTGTGCAAAAATATATTGACATTTACAGCTAAAGTATGAAAAAGCCCCATGAAAGGATTTCAATAGGCTCTTTCATGAGCATTAGCAATTCTTAGCTTTTCGACTTTGAAAAAGTCCGTAATTCGGCACAGGACGTGCCGAGCCGAGCGGTCATCAGGACGATGGCATCGCGAGGGTAGGACTTTTTCAAACAAAGAAAAGCTTAGAATTGCTTTGCGAAATGAACGAATGCCAAAGAAATCCTTTATGGGGCTAATCATTATATAACTTTTTCAACAAAAAGAAATAAGGCCTATTGGCCTTATTTCTTTATATACATTAAATCATAGTATTCCTTAACCATTCTTGCAGCTGAGAACTTTTCTTGAGTTGACTTAATGCTTTCTCTCATCATTTCTGCCCACTTAGCCTTGTTTTCATAGTAAGTTGGAACAACTTCATTTAGAAGAACATTGTATAGGCACTTAGCATCATGTGCATCTAATTCTTCAAGTGTTTCGAAGTCGTCAACTCCCTTACCATCACCAAATTGCCATCCGTTTACTCCATGGTTGCAAGCTTCTGGCCACCATCCATCTAATATACTGCAGTTTAGAACACCGTTCATAGCAGCCTTCATACCTGATGTACCTGATGCTTCTTGTGGTCTTCTTGGGTTATTTAGCCATATGTCGCATCCTCTTGTTAGCATTGCACCTATTTCCATATCATAGTTTTCTAAGAATACAACGCTGTTTGGATACTTCTTAGCATACTTAACTATATCAGCTATAATACCCTTTCCTGTGTAGTCGTTTGGATGTGCCTTACCAGCAAATATTATTTGTATCTTTCCACTTTCTAAATATGGAGCAATTAATGTTTCATCAGTGAATATAAGGTTGCTTCTCTTATATGGAGCAGCTCTTCTTGAGAAACCAATTAATAACTTATCTGCATCAAGCTTAACACCTGTTCTCTTTTCAACAAATGCAATAAGTTCCTTTTTAATTTCTTGGTGAACCTTAAGTAGATCTTCACCTTCTTCATATGCCCTTCTTATTCTTGCATCTTGCCATGTACCATTGTGTACTCCGTTTGTGATACCAAGTATCTCTGGTCTTCCTTCAACAAATGACCACATTTCATTTGCTGTTTCCTTATGAAGTTGAGCAACACCATTTGCTATTCTTGCCATTCTAAGTGCTGCAACTGTCATATTGAATGGGTCTCCACCAAGCTTCTTCATTTGCCAATAATCTAAATGTAGATAAGCTCCCATATATTCAAGTAATCTATGTGGATGAACTTCGTTTCCTGCTGGAACAGGAGTATGAGTTGTAAATACTATTTCTTCTCTTGTTGCTTCTAATGCTTCATTGAAGCTCATTCCTTCTTCCATCTTTTCTCTTATAAGCTCAAGTCCTGCAAATACTGGGTGGTTGTCGTTGAAGTGATATACATCAACGTCTATTCCAAGCTCTCTTAATGCTCTAACTCCACCTACACCAAGTATTATTTCTTGAGCAACTCTTTCTTCTGCAAACCATCCATATAGTTGTGCAGTAAGTAGTCTATCTGAGTTTTCATCTAAATCTGCATCAAGTAGGTATAATGGAATGTTTCCAAACTTTTCACACTTCCAAACCTTTAGCCATACCTTTCTATCTCTTATTTCAACTGGCACTTTAACTCCTGTATCTTCTAAGAAGTCGTATTCATAAACACGATAAGTGTCAACAGTCTTTCCGTCTTCTCCTATGTATTGATCAACATAACCTTGCTTCCACTTAATACCTATAGCAACCATAGGAACTTCTAAGTCCTTTGCTGCCTTTATAATATCTCCTGCTAATATCCCAAGTCCGCCTGAGTAAATCTTAAAGTTTGTATCAAGACCGTATTCCATACAGAAATATGCTGCAGTTGGTAACTTCTTGCTCATTTCTTATCCTCCTTAAACGTTTAATTAATCTTACATTGGTTATTATACAACATACTTTTAAAAAATGCAATCGATTGCATACAAAAAAATTTTAAAATACAAGAAATTTATACAAGATACATAAAATTCATTACACAATTCTTTCAAATCCAGTATAAACATTTAATCTATTTCCCCTTGCAAAACCTATAAGTGTTATATTACACATCTTAGCCAAATCAACTGCCAAAGATGTTGGTGCAGAATGTGAAACAATTAATGGAAGGTTTATTCTTGATGCCTTAATTACCATATCCGATGATATCCTTCCAGATGTGATTATATATTTATCATAAAACTCAATTCCCTTTTCAAGTCCATAGCCTATAACTTTATCAACAGCATTATGACGACCTATATCGTCCATTCTAACAATTATATTATTCCCACATAAAGCGGCACTATGTACTCCACCTGTCTCTAAAAACAAGCTGCTCTCTTTATTAAATTTATTAACATTACTTAATATATCCCCTGATAAAAACTTTTTATTGCTCTCTACTTTTTTTAAATTTTCACTATGCATTAAACTTATATGAACACTTCCCCTTCCACATCCTGAAGTTAATGCACTCTCTTTTCTTTTTATTTCTCTATTTTTATCTGCAAGATTTATATAAACACCTTCATTTAATACACTTATACTTTCTATTTCATCAAACTTCTCAATGACTCCATCAGTCTTTATAAATCCTACAGAAAGCTCCTTAAGATTTTGAGGTAGACACATAAGTGTAACATAATAATAGTTATTTATATATAAATTTATAGGCTTTTCAACAATTATGCCATCTTCCTTTTCAATTTTTTCTCCGTCTTTAAAAATACATATTTTTTTATAGCTTATAACATCCATCAAAAATTCCCCCGCTTTTTAGTTTTTCTAAATCCTCCCTGTAGTTTAAGTTGGTAAACATATCCTCATTAGATATATATTTTTCAACCTCTTCATCGGTTGTATATAAAACACTACAATCCTTTACTACATCCATTATCTTAAACCTTCCTCTATCTATTGCCTCCCTTAATCTTTCCTTAATATCAATAGAGTAAAAGGAGTATAAAGGTTCAAAGTATCCACCCTTTTGAGTTATTAAACATTCAACCTCCCTTGTATTTATAACCTCAATCAAATATTTTATATAATCTAAGTTAACATAGGGCATATCACATCCAATAACAAAAACATACTGTGACTTAGAGTTTAAAAGAGCTGTATAAATTGCACCAATTGGGCCACAATCCATTATAACATCCTCAACAACTCTAAATTTTGTATTAAATTTATTTTTATCATTTGTTACTAAAACAATATCATCAAATACTGTATTTAGCCTTTCTGCAATATGTTCTATTAATAACTTATCATTAATTACTATTTTACTTTTATCAAAACCCATTCTTGAACTTTTGCCACCACAGAGAATAGCTGCTGTAGAAACCTTTTTCAAAAAACCACCCCTTAACCAAAGTGCCATGAAAAACACCTATTTTTTCATGGCACTCATTAAAAATTTAAATTATCATTACATTTTTAATCCTTTACTTACTTCAACTTTTGCTGGTATTCTCTTTAATGCTAAATAATACATAAGACCAATACATACTGCCCCGCCAACAATGTTACCTAAAGTTGCAGGAATTAAATTTTGTATCATTGAACCAATTGATATATGGGATAATTTTTCAGCTGTAAAATGCCCTGCTTCTGCATAGGCTGGGTTAGTCTTTGCAAATAGGCCTATTGAAAAATAATACATATTGGCAACACAGTGTTCATATCCTGCAACAACAAAGGCCATAATAGGAAACCACACAGCAAATATCTTATGTATAATATCCTTTGCACCATAAGACATCCATACTGCTATGCACACTAATATATTACATAGTATACCACTTGTAAAGGCTCTATAAAAGGGTAAACTTCCCTTATAGGCTGCAACCTTTAATGCATAGGCCCCAAGTTTTCCTCCGTTTACATCAAGTCCACCTGAAGCAAATATCAAATATGCTATTATTATTGAACCTATTAGATTGGCAAAATAAACAAAAAACCAATTCTTAAACATCTTTTTAAGCTCTACTTTACCATCAACAACACCAATTAACATCATTGTGTTGCTTGTAAAAAGTTCTCCTCCCCCAAGTAGTATCATCATAAGTCCAACTGGGAAAACCGTACCTGCTACCAGCTTTGCTACACCAAAGTTTTCTATTGAATGGCTGGCAACAGCAGAAGAATAACCACCAAGTGCAATAAAAGCACCACCAATAATTCCTAAAATAATCATTTGCAAAGTCTTAAGCTTTGATTTTTTTACACCAGCAGCAATTGTTTCATCAACAATTTCATTTGGTACTAACATTCTTTTTTCCATACAGCATCTCCTTTCTATTGATAAAATTATAACAAGGGAGAGAACCTCCCTTATTATAACCTATTTATTCTTACAGTGCAAACCTTTAATTCCGGTTCCTTTGTAACTTCATCCAATGCTGTATTAGTTAAAGTATTTGCTTCCTTAAAGTGGAATGGCATAAATACTACATCCTCTTCTATTCTCTCTGTAACCTTTGCTCTAACCTTTACACTTCCTCTTCTTGATGTTACCTCAACCATCTCTCCATCTTTAATTCCAAGCTTTGAGGCGTTCATTGGGTTTATTTCCACAAATGGCTCACCAACTATATTCATTAAACCTTCATTCTTGCCTGTCATTGTCATAGTATGATAATGATATAGAACTCTACCAGTTGTAAGTATCAAAGGATATTCAGAATCTGGTGTTTCTGCCGCCGCTTTATAATGGGCTGGTTTAAACAATCCCTTACCCCTTGCAAATTTTTCTACGTGAAGTATTGGTGTTCCACTATGATTCTTATCTAAAACAGGCCACTGTAGTCCCTTTTCCTCAATTCTTTCATAGTCTATACCTCTATATTGTGGAGTAAGCTTTGAAATCTCCTCCATTACATCCTTAGATGAATTTAGGCTGCATTCATACCCTAATCTTATCATCAATTCCTTAATAATTCTCCAGTCCTCTCTTGCTTCTCCTACGCTATTTATTGCCCTTCTAACCCTTTGCACTCTTCTTTCTGAATTTGTAAATGTTCCATCCTTTTCAGCAAAGCTTGCAGCAGGTAGAACAACATCAGCAAGTTTTGCAGTATCTGTTAAAAATATATCCTGAACAACAAGGAATTCTAAGGAATTTAATGCTTCCTCTACGTGCTTTATATCTGGGTCTGAAACCATTGGATTTTCTCCCATAATATAAAGAGCCTTTACTTTTCCATCGTGTGCAGCTTTGAATACTTCAGGAACAGTCAATCCAACCTTATCTGAAAGTTTAACTCCCCAAGCCCCTTCGAATTTTTCAAGGTTTTCCTTTACAAATACTTTTTGGTAACCAGGGAAGACATCTGGTAGACATCCCATATCACAAGCTCCCTGAACATTATTTTGTCCACGAAGAGGATTTACTCCACAGCCTTCCTTACCAATCTTACCACAAAGCATTGCAAGGTTTGCAACTGAATAAACGTGTTCTACTCCTGATGAATGTTGAGTTATTCCCATTGAATATACTATACTTGATTTTTCGCTCATTGCATAAAGTCGTGCTGCTTCTTTTATAAGCTCTGCCTTCACTCCTGTTATCTCTTCTACCTTCTCTGGAGTATATTGCTTTACTATCTCTACAAGTTCTTCAAAATTTTCACATCTTTCTTCAATAAACTTCTTATCTTCAAGGCCTTCTTCAATTATTACATTCATCATAGCATTAAGCAATGCAACATTAGTTCCAGGTTTTAACTGCATAAACACATCTGCACCCTTTGTTAATTCTATTTCTCTTGGGTCTGCTACAATTATCTTTGCTCCATTTAATTTTGCTCTTTTTATATAGGTTGCTGTAACAGGATGTGTTTCAGTAGTATTTGAACCTATTATAAATATACAGTCTGCCTTCTCAAGTTCTCCTATACTGTTTGTCATAGCACCGCTTCCAAAGGTTGTCGCAAGACCTGTAACCGTTGTAGCGTGGCAAAGTCTTGCACAGTGGTCTACATTATTCGTTCCAATCACAGCCCTCATAAACTTTTGAAACATATAGTTATCTTCATTTGTACATCTTGCAGAAGCAAATCCTGCAATACTATCTGAACCATACTCATCCTTAATCTTTTTAAGCCTTGATGCAACATAATCTAATGCCTCATCCCACTCAACTTCAACAAATTCTCCATTTTTCTTTATAAGTGGCTTCTTCAATCTATCCCTATGGTTTATGAAATTGTATGCAAATCTTCCCTTTACACACATAAGCCCTTTATTAGGCTCTGAAAAACAAGGTTCTACTCCCACAACCTTGTCATCCTTTACAAGTAGATACATCTGACATCCAACACCACAGTAGGAACAGGTTGTTCTAACCTTTTTAACCTCCCAAGCTCTATACTTGTCCCTCTTTTTAACAGTTAGAGCTCCAACTGGACATACTGCAACGCAGTTACCACAGGATACACAGTCAGACTCATATAATTTTCTATCAAATGGAACTGCTATATGAGTATAAAATCCACGTTTTGCAAAACCTATGGCACCAGTACATTGAAGTTCATTACATACCCTAACACACTTTCCACAAAGTATACATTTATTTTGATCACAAATATAAAATTCATTGCTATCATCCAATTCATATTTTATTTTTTCTCCACCATACTTGTCCTCTTTTATGTCATATCTATAGCAGTAATCCTGTAATTTGCAGTCTCCAGCCTTTTCACAGGTTAAACAATCTAATGGATGGTTTGAAATTAAAAGTTCCAACACAGTTTTTCTTGCCTCAATAACACTCTTTGACTCAGTATGTACTACCATCCCCTCCTGAACAGGAGTTGAACAGGATGCCAAAAGGCTTTTTGCTCCTTCAACCTCAACAACACATATTCTGCAAGCACCGTGGGGCTTTAATCTTTCATCGTGACATAGAGTTGGAATATCTTTCCCAAGCAATCTTGCAGCTTCAAGTATGGTCGTTCCTTCTTCAACTGAAATTTTAACTCCATCAATGGTTAGGTTTATCATATAATCCCCCCTAAATACTTGTTAAATAGTTAACACACCATAAATATTTTACCTCTAATTTTAATTTTTCGCAATATTTTTTATTGTATTTATATTTTATATTAATTTAATTTAACAAATATTTGTTGATATTAGTATAAAAAATAGGGGGGGGAGACATTGACACTGCAATATAGAACTATTTCTAACAAAAAAGCTTAGAATTGCTAAAGCCGCAGAATGGATGCCCAAGAAGTCCTTTATGGGGTTAATCAATATATAACTTTTTAAACAGCCAAAAAGTTATTAACTTTGTATATTCCTTTTTTTATAAAAAAAATATAAAATAGTAAAAGACACTATATTTTGAAGGGAGAAATAAATATGTTATTTTCATACCTAAAGAGCTTTAGCCAAATAGTAGTACACGGAATCAAAGAAAATAAAATAAGAATAAACAAGAATACCAGAATAAAAATATTTCAAAAGGACATAAACCACGAAATACAAAGAATTAACCTTTGTGGAGACGACATATGTATAAACATAAAAGGTCATATTGATATTAAAAAGCAATGCCATATTTTAATAGAAGGATATTTGCTTAACGTAAATTACTCTCCTCTATTTAAAACAGATGAATTTAATCTTATTTATGCCTATGATGGTCCGCTGGGATATATTTATAATAAAGAATTTACAGAGTTTTATGTTTGGTCACCTGTGGCAGAAAAAATAAACCTTCTACTTTATAAAAATTTTGACCCAACTATAGATGAAGAACCCGAAGTATATGAAATGAAAAAATTAGATAAGGGGGTTTATTACACAAAAGTCAACGGTGATTTGGATGGAATTTTTTATAATTATGAAGCCTTTGTATTTGGGAAAAGAAACGTTGTAGTTGACCCATATGCCTATGCAGTTGGAGTAAATGGACTAAGAGGTGCAGTAGTTGATTTAAAATCAACAAATCCTGAAGGGTTTGAGGAAGATAGGTATATTAAATTAAATGGAAACGTTGACGCAATAGTTTATGAGCTCAGTATAAGGGATTTTACAATTGATTCTACAAGTAGTATAAATCTTAAAGGAAAGTTTTTAGGCCTAACAGAAGAAAATACAGCCTTTGAGGGAGTACAAACAGCCCTTTCCCATATAAAGGATTTTGGTATAACCCACGTACAAATAATGCCTATGTATGATTTTAGCTATAAAAGTGTTGATGAAAAATACCCTCTTGATAAATATAATTGGGGGTATGATCCTCAAAACTACAACTGTCCAGAAGGTTCCTATTCAATAAACCCATTTTCACCAAAGAGTAGGATAATAGAACTAAAAAAATTAATTCAAAAACTACATAGCATTGGAATTGGAATTAATATGGACGTTGTATATAACCATATGTATGAAGCACAGCAGACACATTTTGAAGGATTAGTACCAGGTTATTATTTCAGAAAAAATCTTGATGGAAGCTTTATAAATGGAAGCGGTTGTGGAAATGACACAGCATCTGAAAATTATATGATGCGAAGATTTATAGTAGACTCTGTAAAATATTGGACTAAAGAATATCATATAGATGGATATAGATTTGACTTAATGGGGCTTCACGATGTAGAAACGATGAACCGTGTAAGAGATGAAGTATTAAAAATAAATCCATATGCAATGATATATGGAGAGGGCTGGAATATACCAACAGGAATAGAAGAAGAAAAAAGAGCTATACAGAAAAACTCAAGTAAACTTTTAGGAATAGGATTCTTCAATGATACAATAAGAAATTCCGTTCGTGGTAGTGTATTTGAATATAAGGAAAAGGGGTTTGTAAGCGGAGCCTCAGATCTTGAAGATACAATAAAGGAATGTGTAAAGGGACTTCCTAATCTTTATGTAACACCTTGCCAAAACATAAACTACATATCCTGCCACGACAACCATACTTTATGGGATAAACTTAATATATCTAATGCAAAGGATAGTTTTGAAGATTTAAAAAGTATGCATAAATTGGCCTACTCCATTGTTTTAACATCACAGGGTGTACCCTTTATTCATTCTGGAGATGAATTTTTAAGAACCAAAAAAGGTGTTGAAAATAGCTACAACGCAAAGGATGAAATAAATAAGGTGGATTGGAGTCTTAAGGTTAAAAACATTGATGTTTACAATTATCTAAAGGGACTTGTTAATTTTAGAAAAAAACACCCTGCCATAAGAATGAAGGATAGAGAACTTATAGAAAAACACATTGAATTTTTTGAAACACCTAAAAATACTGTTATGTTTATGCTAAAGGACTATGCTAATTATGATAGTTTTAAGGATATAATTATAATTTACAATGCAAACAATAATACAGTAAAGCTTAATCTTCCTGAAGGCAATTGGTACTTATATGTAGATAAAAACAATATATACGATACTCCACAGAAAAGCTTCCAATCATCAATAGAAGTTCAGCCAATTTCATTAATAATACTTTCAAACACAATTTTATAATTAAACTAAAACCTCTACCCTCTGTGCTTACAATAATATGTAATATTAGTCTAATCTTTAATTTTATTAACTAATCAACTGTACTTTTTAGAAAATTAATGTTATTATATAATTATTATCCATAAATTATTTTTACAAAGGAGGTACTATTATGGTATCACAAAGATTATTCGAAAAACTAAACGACCAAATGAACTTTGAATTCTATTCATCACATATTTATCTTGCTATGTCAGCATATTTTGAATCAATTGATTTACCTGGATTTGCAAACTTCTTTAGAGTTCAAGCAGAAGAAGAAAAGTTCCACGCAATGAAGTTCTATTCTTACATAAACGAAATGGAGGGAAGAATTTTCTTCAAAGGAATACCAGATGTAGAAAATGAATATAGTTCTGCCCTTGATGCTCTAAAGGCAGCCCTTGAACACGAAAAGAAGGTAACTAAGAGAATATATGAACTAATGGATATTGCACTTGAAGAGAGAGAACACGCAACAATGAGCCTCTTAAAGTGGTTTATTGACGAACAGGTTGAGGAAGAAGCTACCGTTAATTCACTAATTAAAAAGCTTGAAAGAATAGGAAATGATGTAAGTGCTCTTTATTCTGTCGACGAGCAACTTTCCACAAGAGTATTTACTCCTCCAACTAACGCATAATAAGGTGCCCATCACCTTGTGAGATTGTTGACAAACCCACTTGTTAGCTAAAGTATGAAGAAGCCCCATGAAAGGATTTTATTGGGCTCTTTCATGAGCTTTAGCAATTCTTAGCTTTTCGACTTTAAAAAAGTCCTAAATTCGGCACAGGACGTGCCGAGCCGAGCGGCCATCAGGACGATGGCATCGCGAAGGTAGGACTTTTTTAAACAAAGAAAAGTTTAGAATTGCTTAAGCTGTAGAACGAATGCCTTAAAATCCTTCATGGGGCTAATCAATAAATAACTTTTTCAACAGATTGACAAGGCACGTATCGCCTTGTGTCTTCTTTTTTATACACACTGCTTTACAAAATACTCAAATAACCTTGTCATAACTGGATGCTTCTTTGCCATAAGCTCTGGATGCCATTGGACTGCCATAATAGGTTTACTTTCATGCTCTATAGCCTCAATTACCCCATCTGATGAATAGGCAGATACTATAAAATTCTTCGGCACTACCTTTGCAGATTGATGGTGGAAACTATTTACTAATATCCTCTCAGTATCAAACACCTCATAAAGCTTTGTACCCTTCTTTATATCAACATAATGGCCTATATCGTGTATCCCTGCCCTTTGAAAGTGATTAATATATGTTCCCTCAACATCACTTATATCTTGATATAGCTTTCCTCCAAAGGCAACAGTTATTATCTGTTGACCTCTGCTAATTCCAAGTATAGGCATATCCTTCTCTATTGCCGCCTTTACTATAAAAAGTTCACACAAATCCCTTGGAGTATATGTAAAACCAACATGAAGGGATGGCTCTTCTCCATAGTATATTGGATTTACATCTGAACCACCAGATAATATAATTCCATCTAATGTATCCATTATCTTTAATAAATCCTCTTCACTGTTTATAATAGGAATTAAAACTGGTACTCCTCCAGCCTCCATAACTACATCAATAAAGTCCTTTGCAACATAATTTCTCTCCTGCCCTAAAGATAAATCCTTATCTGAAATCATATAGTCACAAGTTATCCCTATTAGCGGCTTGCTCATCTTATCAACCCCTTTTTATTTTTATTTTATAACATTATATAAAAAATTACAAATTAATATTAATAATATGTTAAAATATAATTGACACATTTACCTAAAGGAGTGATACAGTGAAAAGAGTATACTTAGATAATGCTGCTACCACATACCCAAAACCAGAATGTGTTTCAAAAGCTGTATGTTATTTTATAGAAAATATAGGAAGTAACGTTGGACGTGGAAGCTATCAAAATTCCTACTCTGCGGCACAGATAGTATATGAAACAAGGGAACTTCTATGCAACCTATTTAAATTTAACAATCCTCTATCCACAGTCTTTACTATGAACATAACCCAAAGTTTAAATATGCTTTTAAAGGGATTTTTAAAACCTGGTGACCATATTCTGGTATCTTCTATGGAACACAACGCAGTAATGAGGCCACTTAATAGCCTTAAAAAATTAGGAATTGAATTCACGAAAATACCCTGTGATGTATTTGGTCAAATAGACTATGATGTGGTTGAAGGCTTAATCAAGCCAAATACAAAGATGGCAGTAATATCCCACGCCTCAAATGTTTGTGGTACAATGCAGGATATAGAAAAACTTGGCTCTATTTTTAAAAAATATAATATTCATTTTGTTTTAGATAGTGCTCAAACTGCAGGAGTATTTGACATAGACTTTAAAAAAGCAAATCTAAGTGCATTATGTTTTACAGGTCACAAGGGACTTCTTGGACCTCAAGGAATAGGAGGTTTTATTATAACAAACGAATTTGCATCAAAAATAACCCCATTAATTGAAGGTGGAACAGGAAGCCTCTCTGAATCCGAAGAGCAACCTGAATATCTTCCCGATAAATTTGAGGCAGGAACCCTTTGCCTTCCTGCAATATATGGACTTAATGCATCATTAAAATACATACAGAAGGAAACAACAAAGGCAATTAGAGAAAAGGAACTTTATTTAACTAAATTATTTATAGATGGGGTAAAGAACATAGATGGAATAAAGCTAATTGGATACGAAGATATTAAAAATAGGGCTCCTGTTGTCTCACTCTGCTTTGAAGATATAGACAATTCAGAGGTTGCCTTTTTATTAGATAGAGATTATGGAATTATGACAAGGGTTGGGCTACACTGTGCACCATCTGCCCATAAGACACTAAACACATTCCCAAAGGGAACAGTAAGGTTTAGCTTTGGCCATATGAATACAGAAGAAGAGGTAAAATATACCCTTGATGCAATATATAAAATTATGGGTAAATAGATATGCTATAATTTATATATAAATTATAGATTGTTGAAAAAGTTATATATTGATTAGCCCCATGAAGGATTTTAAGGCATTCATTCATTTCGCTAAGCAATTCTAAGCTTTTCTTTGTTTGAAAAAGTCCTACCCTCGCGATGCCATCGTCCTGATGGCCGCTCGGCTCGGCACGTCCTGTGCCGAATTACGGACTTTTCAAAGCCGAAAAGCTAAGAATTGCTAAAGCTCATGAAAAAGCCTATTGAAATCCTTTCATGGGGCTTTTTTAAAATCAAACCACCTATATATTTAATAATAGACTAAATAAATTTTATGTTACTTACTAATTATAGTTTAACAATCACTTACTAAAGTTAAGAAACATCTATCACTAATTATTTTAAAATTTCAATTTATTCTTATATCGCATCTCCAATCTTTTTAAAAAGATACCCTAAATACAGCCCTATAATACAACATACAATTGCAGAAATAATGGCAATATACCCAAATTCCAAAGGAAGATTTAAGGAAAATGGATCAAAAAATATAACTAAAACTGAAAATATAAAAAATGTTCTAAATGCATTATTTATGGATTTTTCTATTTTTAAAAGTCCTCTATCCCTTAAAACAGAAGAAATTCCTTGACATAAAATATAAAGAACATATAAAAATAAGACCACTTCTAAAGAATTTAAGAACTTCAAAATAATTATACTATACTGCGTTTCAAGTAATTTGTATAAATAATTCTGCTCAAGAATGTCCTTTATTCCTATTGGAATTAACACTATTGTTGGTAATTTTGCCTTGTTTAAAATTTCTATTTCACCAGATAACAAGTTTAGTGAATAAAGAATAAATATATATCCAACAAAATTAGGAAGTATATTTAAATATCCTATATGAATATTCAAAAATATATACATCATACCCCAAAAAAGATATTTATATGCTCCTTTATTCATCTATTTATTCACCCCACTTTTTGAATATTTAAGTGCATTAAAGATATCCTTGCCTATAAACTGATTATTTACTGCAAAGGAGTTAACACCCATTTTACCATCTAAAGTTTCAAATTCTACATTCACAAAAAAGTTATATACATTGTATTTCATACTACTTTCTTTATTAAATTCAAAGTTTGCTTCTACCGTTAACTCTTCATCCTTTGCTATTATTGTTGAAGGCTCATCACCATTAACCACTTTACCATTAACCTTTAGTCCTAATAGACCATCCATATCCATAAACTCATAGTTCAATTTTTTTATCTTTAAGTTATCATTGGCTCTAAATGTAGCTATCGTTCTACCACCTGAAATACTACTTATTGATCTAAAGCTTAAAATATCGCTGTTTATTTTATTTTCTGTATATATATAAATTCTTCCTATGTCAATAACTCTTTTTTCTCCATTTTTATATTCAACTTCAATCTTAGTAACGAGAGTATTTTTAATTTTATCTAAAATTTCCTTGTCATCTCCCTGCAATAGATTTAATTCTATACTCTTTAAATCATAATTTCCTGAATGTATACTAATTGTTTTATTTAATATAACTGGTTTATAATCAATTTCAGGGAAATATATAGAAGTTATCTTATCCTCCCTATTAGCCATATCTATATAATAAAGACTAATAGTTTGCATTCCCTCTCTTACCTCATAATAATGTTTTAAAAAGAAAGGTTCCTTTAAAACTTTAAAATAATATACGTTACCAATCCACGCTGCAATCCATAGAAAAAGTCCAAATATCATATAATTTCTTTTTATTCTCATAATACCCCCCCCAATAAACATACCATAATTATACATTAATATAGATTTAATTACAATATTTACATTAACTTGTTAATCAGGCTGTTGAAAAAGTTATATATTTATTTGCCCCATGAAGGATTTTAAGGCATTCATTCATTTCGCTAAGCAATTCTAAGCTTTTCTTTGTTTGAAAAAGTCCTACCCTCGCGATGCCATCGTCCTGATGGCCGCTCGGCTCGGCACGTCCTGTGCCGAATTTAGGACTTTTTCAAAGTCGAAAAGCAATAATTGCTAGAGCTCATGAAAGAGCCAATAGAAATCCTTTCATGGGGCTTTTTCATACTTTAGCTAACAAGTTGGTTTGTCAACAATCTGATTAACTTGTTAATCAATTCTTTTCAAAAAATAAAACCCCATCAATTTATAACTCTTTTTTGATGAGGTTGTCATTTACTCTAAAATTTTATTCAAATGTTCCCCTAAATAAAATATTTTTATCCTCCATTAAAATTTTTCCCATTGCAATAACTGTTTCTATTTCTAAACTATCCTTATCCACTAAAACTAAATCTGCATCCATATTAACATCTACTCTTCCCTTGTTATTTAGCTTTAATATCCTTGCTGGATTTTTTGTTATACATTTTAAAGCCTTATCTATAGGAACCTTATCTTCAAGTACTGCATCCCTAACCTCTTTATACAGCGAAGTAACCCTTCCTATACCAAGCTTTACAAACTCACCCTTCTCATTAAATTGAGGAAGGCTTCCCTGACCGTCCGAAGTTAATGTTATATTCTCCTCCCCTACGCCCTCTTCAAGACAAATTCTAATGGCCCTACTTGCCTTTACTTCTCCCTCTTCCCAAAACACTGGATCTGAACTTGTTGTAAAATCAATAAATCCACCCTTCTTTGCATATTCAATCCCCTCTTTAAAGAGGCTTGGATTTCTGTTTATGTGTGTTGGCCAAAATTGTGTTATTGGTATTTCAGTTGTATCTACTATCTCCTTTAAATAACCTAACATCCTATCTCCATCACCTAAATGAATATTTACAACTCCAGCCTTTTTAGAGAGAATTCCTCCAACCCTTGCATCTGCAGTAAGCCTTTTTATTTCATCTATGCTTGGCTGTGACGACCTGTGGTCGGATAGTGCAACCTCTCCAACTCCAATAACCTTATCTATCATCATAATATCCTTCATAACACTTCCTGTTAAAGTAGTTGTAGGAACCCTATAGGAACCTGTGTAGATATATGTGCTTACTCCCTCCTCCTCAAGTGCCTTTGCCTTTGCATAAAGGTTTTCCATACTTCTTGTAACACCATCAGTTCCAAGGCAACCTACTATTGTTGTAATACCTCCTTTTATAATGTCCGATAAAACTATCTCAGGAGTTCTTGTTGCAAATCCTCCCTCTCCTCCACCACCTGTTATATGTACGTGGCCATCAATAAATCCAGGAAAGGCATAATACTTTGAGCCATCAATCACCTTTACAGGAAAAGGTAGTTTTAAATCAATATCGTCATCTCCAATATAGGCAATTTTATCATCCAATATCAATATATTTTTCTTACCTTTATATTCTGGAGAATAAACCTCTATATTTTTTATAAATATAAGCATCTCAACCTCTCCTTTTTAAATAAATTTAAAATATATTAAGCAACAACTATGCCAATCTCATTTTTTCTTTTTTAAAAATACATATATAACAAAATAACTCTTCTATTCTCTTTTTATTACCCTACAATAGACTCTATTTGGTTAAATTTTTAATTATATTTTCGCCAATAACAACCAAAAAAACATCCTTGTCATATCTGTTAAATATAATATAAAATATATATATCATAATTTAAAACAAATGGAGGTAAAAATGAAGAACTTATTATTTTTTATTACAGCCTACCTCTGCGGCTCTTTCCCAACAGGTGTGGTAATTGGCAAAACCTTTTATAATATTGATATAAGAGAACACGGTTCTAAGAATATGGGTGGAACAAATGCAGGAAGAGTTCTTGGAAAAAAGGCAGGATTTGTAGTCTCCTTTATTGATGTAATTAAGGTCTTCCTACCTGTACTTATAGCAAAGCAATATCTATCTATGGAGGCTGCTGCATTCGTTGGGATATGTGCCCTACTTGGACATTGTTACCCTATATTTGCAAAATTCAAGGGAGGCAAAGGTGTTTCATCCTTCTTTGGAATAATATTTGCACTCGACTTTTTACTTGGTATTGTACTTTTAGTTATTTGGAAAATATTAAAGCACGCCACCAACTATGTATCAGTTGCATCAATGCTCTCCTGTTTTATAATTACTCTAATTTTCTTCTACAAATACAAAAATGTAAAACTTTTAATCGTTCTTTTAGCACTTTCACTTTTTATAGTATATCTACATAGAAGTAATATCAAAAGACTTTTAAATGGTAATGAAAATAAGGTAAATCCCAACAGATAAACCTTGAATTATTGCAATTAATATTTTATAATAATGTTTAAAACTCAATATTTAAAAGTCTATGAAGAGGAGGAGTACCTTAAGACATCTGTCTTAGCGAGTAGAGGACGGTGGAAGCTCTACACAGACCTTTTGGGAAAAGAGCCTTGGAGACTCTGCCAGAAAGCATCTGCAAGTATGGTAAGACCCCTGTGGGTTATCTAAATAAGTGGGCTTTTAGCCAATTAGAGTGGTACCGCGGACAACCGCCTCTATTATAGAGGCGGTTTTTTTTATTTCCATTTTTATTAGACAATGTAAACAATATTCTACATATATCGGAGGTGTAAAAATGAACTATAAGTTAATAATTGCAGAAAAGATTGCAAAGGCTGCAGAACTTAATGTTGATGATGTACAAAAACTTATTGAAATCCCACCAAAACCTGAAATGGGGGATTTTGCATTTCCTTGTTTCCAACTTGCAAAGGTATTTAGAAAGGCTCCAAATTTAATTGCACAGGAACTATCCGAAAAAATAGATAAAGATGGATTGGAAAAGGTTGAAACAGTTGGAGGATATCTAAACTTTTTCGTGGATAAGGCCTCCTTCTCAAAGGGTGTTATAGAAAAAATATTAACTGAAGGGGAAAACTATGGTCATTCTAAAATAGGTGAAGGCAAAACTGTTACAATAGACTTCTCATCACCAAACATTGCAAAACCCTTCCACGTTGGACACCTATGTTCAACAGCAATAGGAAATTCTCTATACAAAATACTTTCTTCACAGGGATACAACTGTGTAGGTATAAACCATCTTGGAGACTGGGGAACACAATTTGGAAAGCTAATTGCAGCATACGAACGCTGGGTGGATGAAGAGGCACTACAAAAGGAACCTATTAAGGAACTTCTTAGAATATATGTTAAGTTCCACGATGAGGCAGAAAAAGATCCATCCCTTGAGGATATTGCAAGACAACACTTTAAAAATCTTGAAGATGGCCACGAAAAAGAAGTTAAACTATGGCAGAAGATAAAAGATGTAAGCCTTATGGAATTCAATAGAATATATGATATGTTAAATATAAAGTTTGACTCCTATGCAGGTGAGAGCTTCTACAACGATAAAATGGATGCAGTTGTTGAGGAGTTAAAGCAAAAAAATCTTCTTGTAGAAAGTAAGGGAGCACAGGTTGTTAATCTTGATGAATACAATATGCCTCCTTGTATAATATTGAAGGCTGATGGTGCTTCAATTTATGCAACACGTGACCTTGCTGCAGCAATCTATAGAAAAAAGACCTACGACTTTTATAAGAATATCTATGTAGTTGGTATGGATCAGTCTCTACACTTTAAACAAGTATTCACTACTCTAAAGCTTATGGGATATGATTGGGCAGATAACTGTGTTCACGTTGGATTTGGTCTTGTTAAATTTGCCGATAAAAAACTTTCAACAAGAAAGGGAGATGTAATATTCCTTGAAGACCTTCTAAACGAAGGAATAGCACGTGCAAAACAGGCTATTGAAGAAAAGAACCCATCACTTGAAAATAAAGATGAGGTTGCAAAGAAGGTTGGACTTGGTGCTGTAATATTTACTTACCTAAAGAACAACAGAGAAAGAGAAATAATATTCAACTTTGATGATATATTAAGCTTTGATGGTGAAACAGGACCATACGTTCAATACTCCTATGCAAGGGCAAAGAGCATACTTCGTCGTGCAGAGGAGGAAAAATCCACTGCATCAGCTGATTTTACAAAGCTTTCTTCTCAAGAGGAATTTGAACTTGTAAAATTACTTGCATCCTTTAACGAGGCTATTTTACTATCAATTGAAAAATACGAACCATCAATAGTTACAAGATATATAATAGATGTTGCAAAAGCCTTCAACAAATTCTACAACCTATGTCCAATACTATCCTGTGAAGATGAGGGGCTAAAGGCTGCAAGATTAAAATTAGTTGAAGCTTCAACATATGTTATTAAAAACGGACTTGCACTACTTGGAATTGATGTAGTTGAAAAGATGTAATATTGTTTTATAAATCCCTTTTTAAAATCAAATAAAACCAAAGTATAAATAGCAACATTCACCATCCTACTTTAAAGGATGATGAATGTTGCTTAACTTATAGTAAACTATCTATGCTTCTATACCTTAGCACTTTTAATTTGGGGGTGGGTTATGAATAAGCTTGTTATATTTTCTGGAACCTCATCAACTAAAAAGGAAATTGTAGACCAAATCTCAACTCTTTTGGGGGATAATCTTGAAATTTCAGCCTATGCAACAGATGATGATATTCTTTACCCTATTTCAAATTCACTTGTACTTGTAACATCCCCTCTTATACTCGACTCAGTCAAACCTTTAATTAGGGAAAACTGTAAAATAATTGTTGCAAGAAGAACCCTAAACCTATCAAATCTTGATAAAATACTATATATAAACCCAAATGAAAACGTACTTTTAGTAAACGACACCTATGATACAGCAATTGAATCAATTGAACTATTAAAAAACTTTGGATTTGACTTTATAAACTACACTCCCTACTATCCTAATTCACATATTGATACATCAAACTTTAAATATGCAATAACACCAGGAGAACCACATCTTGTGCCCCATAACATAGAAAATGTAATTGACATTGGACCAAGAATAATAGATATAACAACAATCGTAGAAATACTCTCAAACCTTTCAATGCTCAACAAAAAATCCCATAACATATCAGCCCGATATATAAACAAAATAATCTCCCTAAGTAGAGAACTCTATACAAAAAACAAAAACATTAAGGAATTAAATGAACTACTTACCCGCCTTATAAACCATATTGATGATGCAATAATATGTTTTGATGGAAATTTAGATATGAAATTCATAAATAACTCTGCAAGGAAGCTTATGCAGACAGAGGATTATGATGATAATCTATATAAAATTAAATCATTTATATCTAATCAAAAATTAATCGAATCTATACTCTACTTAAACGGATGTGAATATATAGCAATAAAGGAATTAAGCTATGAGCCCGAACTTAGCATTTGTATTTTAAAGAACGCAAGAGAAAGAATTAATATAGAAAATAAACTTAGAAAAGAAATCAAAAATAGAGGGTATGTTGCAAAATACTCCTTTGAAAACATAATACATAAAAGCCCTGTTATGAAAGATCTAATAAACATAAGTAAAAAATTGTCCCAGAGTGATTTTAGTATTCTAATTACCGGTGAGAGTGGTACAGGAAAGGAACTGTTTGCAAGTTCTATCCACAACTACTCCAAGCGTAAAAATGCCCCATTTTTAGCAATAAATTTTGCATCACTTCCTGAAGAAATAATAGAGAGTGAATTATTTGGATACGAGGAAGGTGCCTTCACAGGTGCTAAAAAGGGTGGAAAAATAGGGCTATTTGAAATAGCAAATGGAGGAACTATATTTTTAGATGAGATAGGCGATATAACTCCCAAAATACAGTTAAGGCTATTGAGGGTTCTTCAAGAAAAGGAGATTTTAAAGGTTGGCGGAAGTATGCCTATACCTATTGATGTTAGAATAATTGCTGCAACAAATAAGGATCTTTTTACACTTGTGAGGGAGGGGAAATTTCGAGAGGATCTCTACTACAGGCTAAAAAAGCTCTATATAAAATTACCTCCATTAAGAGATAGAAGGGATGATATCCTTCATCTATTCAACTACTTTTTGGATAAAAAATCAGAATACCCACTTGAAGTATCAAAGGAGGTAAAGGATATACTTTTATCCTACAACTGGCCTGGTAATGTTCGTGAACTGGAAAATACAGTTGAATACATACTTGCAATTATAGAAGATGATGTTATAAAGCCTCACCACCTCCCTGAAGATTTAATTTCTACAAAAAGACACTGTAGCCTTGACGATGTTGAAGTTTTTATCCTAAAAACTATAAAGGATTTTAACGCAAATAGAAAAATAATTGGAAGAAAAACTCTATCGGAGCTCTCCTTTGAATGCGGTTTAAACCTTTCAGAACAGCAGATAAGAAGCAAGCTAAATATATTACAACAAAACGGATATATAGAGACAAGCAGAGGAAAGGTTGGAATAAGGTTAACTTCAAAGGCAAATTCAATAATATAAAATAAATATAGGCATCAGAATAAATTTACTAAATGAATTTATTCTGATGCCTAACAAACCTACTCCTCAATTTGGAATTGTTCCAATCTATACTGTTGTACCTTCTTTTTAATCTCATCAAGAAGTTTTTTAAATTCAATTATATCCCCCGACTCAAGCAGCCTATTAAATCTATCTTGGTAATCTGTTGACTCTGATATCTTACCAAGTGAGTAAAGTGTAATTATATTATCAAGTATATCAGATATAATACTTGACTTTTCCTCAAACATCTTTTGAGCCTCAATTATTTCCTCTTTTATCTCAGACATTTCTTCATCTAAAAGAAATGCAAGCTCTGCCGCCCTCTTTAACCTTTCCTTTACTTCAGTTGGAATGCTTTGCTTATATTTATAATTTAATGAATGTTCAACTGTAGCCCAAAAGTTCATTGCAAGAGTTCTTATCTGTATTTCTGCAAGTATTTCTACCTCTCCATCTGCCGTTTGAACTGGATATTTTATTATTACGTGGTAGCTTCTATATCCACTTTCCTTTTTGTTTTTTACGTAGTCCTTTTCATATACAATCTTTAAATCCTTTCCATCCCTCTGCCTAATCAGCTGAACTACCTTATATATATCCTCAACAAATTGACACATTATTCTAATACCAGCTATATCCTCCATTTCTTCTGCTATCTTATTAAGAGGGATGTCAAGTTTTTTTGCCTTCTCCAGTATACTTGATATCTCCTTAACTCTACCTGTAACAAATTCAATTGGAGAATATTCCTTTTTGCTCCTATATTGTTTTCTCATACTTTTAAACTTTATCTTTAGTTCCTCAACTGCCTGCTCGTAGGGAATCAAAAATTCTTTCCAGTCATTCACAAGCATTATCCCCACGCTCCTTTCCATAATAATTTTATCAAAAACTCAACATTTTTCAAACAAAATTTTATTACATTATTTATATTAATTGTTATATTTTTACCAAAATAATACCGCCTATTAGGCGGTTAAAGTAACTTGTACTACATATTATCCTGTATATTTCCTTTATCAATTCTTAAGACTGAAGAATAGTTTGACTTTAGTAGTGAATTTAATATAAAATGACAACATATAAGTATATTAAAACCCATTAAAATAAAAGTAAAAAGATAAATAAACATAAACATCACCACTTTCATTATCTTATTTTAATTGTATCATAAATTATTAATTTTATCAATTTTCAAAATATTTTAGGGAGGTTTTTTTATGGACGACCTTAGGGGTAAAAGGGTATACTTTTTGCTTATAACTATATTAGTATTGATTATACTTCTTTCAAATCTTGGTCAAAACTTTAAAACAGACGGTTTTTCTACGTCCTTTTGTCTTACAAATTACAACGCATTATATAGCAGGTATAAAAGCTCTAAAAATTATGAAGAGTACATTAAAGGTTCTTCATCTTATATAGAAAGGTTTTTAAGATCAAATGGACTAAAACCTTTTGAAAAATCCTATGTTCATAGATACAATACCCTTATGCCAAATAAGAAACATCAATCTACCCTTGAAGTAATATCAAAGTATGGAAAGGTTGTTAAAAAATACGAATATATAACTGAATACTTTGAAGATTATAGAGGTGCGATATCGCCAGGCATCTATATGGATATACCGCAAATAATAGAGACAGAGAACTTAAATAATGTAAAATATAAATCCTCAATTGCCTTAACTGATATATATAAAGAAAAAAACCTTTATGATATATTCAATATAGATATTAAACTTAAGAAAATTGGAATATCTGCAGTTATAAGCCCTGTCAAAGAAGGAGATTTAATGTTAACTTCTAATCTATATAATGGAACCTACTATAATTACAAAGACGGTTTAACTAAATTATTGGTATCACAGACTGTTTATGATGAATTAAAATATTTAACAAGTAAGGGATATGAAGTTAGGGTAAAATCTGGTGCAGAAATAAAGGAGACAACACTTCAAAACATATATGGTGTTATAGAGGGGAAAAATAAACTATATAATCCAATAATCTTTGCAGTTTTTTATGATGATGAATATAAAATAGACGATAAGATTTATAATTCAAACATTGGCAACTTCATAACCTCCAGCATAATGCTTGAAGTTATACGTGCAGTTCAATATCAAAAGCTTATAAAACCTGACAGAACAATAATATTTGCATTTTTATCAGGGTATAACCAAAATAAAATTGGATTAAATATGCTGCATGGAAGCTTTGAAAATTACGATTTAGTTCTTCTTGAGGATATAGGAAATTCATTAAACTCTGTAATAAACTATTCTAAAAATCAAAGAGATTTAACTTCAACAGCCGAATATTATCTTAAAAAAAATCAAATAAATATTTTGTCCAAAAATATTGACTTAAGCACTCTAAACAAATACACTAATATTACGGCTATTTCAAGCCAAGTTCAAATTAATACGCTTTATGTAACAAAGTGGGGAAAATTTGTATTAGATTTAATAGGAAACTCCTGTTACAATTTAGACTTTCTAACAGGGAACTTCTATAAACTACGACTATTTAAAAACCTTATACGTGAATATTCAGCAATTCTTTCATTAATTACTTTAATTTTACTAATTTACACAATATTTAAACGTCAAAAACCTTTGACGTAGAATGTTATTAGATGTAAAATATTAATAGATAATATTTTTCCTTAAAGAAGGATGGTGAAGATGGATAATTTAACTGCATTATTCAAAGAAAAAAACTTAAAATTGACACCACAAAGATATGCTATATACAAGTACCTTAAGTCAACCAAATCTCACCCATCAGCAGAAATGATATATGAAGCATTAAGACCAGATTTTCCTACAATGAGCCTTGCAACAGTTTATAAGACAGTAAAAACTCTAATAGAGCTTGGATTGGTACAAGAATTGAATGTAGGTGAAGATAATTTTAGATTTGATGCAAACGTAGATACTCATCCCCACATTGTATGCACAAGCTGTGGTAGGGTTGACGATATAGAGGATGCTGTATTTGAGCATTTAAATGAGGAAGTTGAAAATTACACCAACTACAAAGTAAATACTCATAAACTATATTTCTATGGTGTTTGTCCAAATTGTCAAGGGGAGCTATAATATAGCTCCCCTATTGTTGATATATAAGCTTTAGTATCTTATCCCACGCCTCTTTATATTTTACTCTTCCCTCAAGCATATCATATAAAACCTTAGACAACACATCAAGCATATTGGTTGGAATGTTATCCATAAACACAACACTATTTTTATCAGTAGCATTTAGATGATTTAAAAGCTTATCCTGAAGTTCATTATCATTGCTATTTGCACTTTTTAGTGGTGATATGTAGTTTGCCTCAACAAACTTCTTTTGGGCCTCCTCTGAAAGTAAAAATTCTATAAATGCCTGTGCCTCCTTAGCATTTTTGCTCTTTTGAGAGATTGCTATTGTTTGTCCTCCTGCACCTGCAAACATCGAAACTGGTTCATCAACAAATTTTAATGGTTCTGTAAAAACTGAATAATTGAAATTTGTAGGTTTTATTTCATCTATTAGCTTTGCTGCCCAAGCACCAGCTGGAAGAATAGCAACCTTCCCCTTTATAAAATCATCAACACTTTGCCTGTAGTTTATATCGACACTTCCTTTAGAAAGTGCATTTGTATTTAACTTTTCAAATATTTCAAAGGACTTATCTATTCCCTTTAATGTAAGGTATCCATTTTTATCTGAATTATATTTTGATGCTACCTCTATTGAGCCTGTAGTTTGGGCATTGATTTGGCTAAATAAAATAGCAAGTGTCCAATTATCAAGGGCACCAACCTCCATTGGTGTAAATCCAAGAGACTTTAATTTTCTACATACGTCAAATAGTTCCTTCAATGTCTTTGGTTCCTGCAATTTGTATTTTTTAAACATATCAACATTATAGAAAAACTCTATAGTAAGTGGCATATCATTATATCCATATATCTTGTCGTTATACAGCCCATATGCTAAAGATACATCATAAACCTTTTTATCTAATTCTTTTTCAGTAAAAAATTGTGTTAAATCTGTAAGCATTCCTGCCTTTGCATATTCTATAATCTGTTGCCTTTTTAATCCTATTAAATCAACTTCACCCTTTGATATATCGCTTTTTATTTTATTTTCATCTCCATAGTCTGTTATAAGCTCTATCTTTACCTTATCATTTTTCTTTTGGTATTCCTCTATTATTTTTTTATAAACCTCAATTATTTTTTCCTCACTCTTTGCACTATAAAATGTTGCAAATTTTATTGTAGTTTTATCCTCCTTTTTTTGCTTTCCCATAAGACCACAACCTGAGGTTGAAAATAACATTAAAATACCTAAAACAAACGATATTATTCTTTTCATCCTTTCGCCTCCTACTTATCTATGTTTAAATTTTAGTCAGCACAACATACATTATACAACTATTTGTATTAGATTTCCACAATAACAAAATTATTATTATTAGTATTTTACCACAAATATTTTTTTATATTACAACATATATATTAGTGGGAGGTGATTATATGAAATTAAGAATCTACGTAATAAAAAGAAAGCATTTAATCTGGGCTGCAATTATACTGGCTGTGATAATTATAGCGGCAATTATAATTGCATCAAGAGGTACAAATGAAACTATAAATAACATCGGTTCACAATATACAATTAAAGATGATATAAATAACGACGGAAAAATCGACAGCATAATAATTAATGTTGACAAAAAGACAAATGAATATAATGTAAGTGTTGCAATGAGCGATGGAAAAGGCTATATAATTGAAGCAGACAAAACTATAAAGACGCTCGGTTACTATTCTGAAGATTGGCCAATGCATATAACTGTAGACGATATCGATAATGACAAGATTAAAGAAATTGTAATCCAATCTAAGGATAAAACAGGCTCAATCTTAGGAATGTATAAATTTAATAATGACAAGTTTGAAAAGATGGCTTCAGGGAGATATTCAATATATGGATTAATTAAACACCCTGCTTCATCCAATAACTTCGTACTCTTAGGTACAAGAAATAATAATGGTATGAATTATAATTTATTTATTGCAAAGGAAGGAAAACTAGCTCCTGTACTTAGCACTCTAAATAATCTAACACTCGGAAAAGACACTATAGCATCCTTTATAGAATATGTAGAAAAGAAGGAGGTAGAAGCATTCAATCAAATTATAGACAACAAATTAACTTCAACTATTCAAAGCGGAAACTTTGAAGATGCAAAGCTATCAGAAGTTAAATACAACAAAGATGGTATGCCAACAGAAATAACTTATCTTGTAAGAACAAGTGTACAATCAAAGTCTGGAAATGAAGCTCTTGTTTATAAAGTTAGATTATCCCTATCTAAGGTAGAGGAAAAACTACCAAAATATACTATTACAGATTTAAATATAGTTAAATAATATTTGTAAAGACTGCAAATACTATCTATGGAGGTAAGATATATGAAAAAAGTATTTGCAGTCCTTTTAATTTTCCTTTTTTTATCTTCCTGTTCAATACAAACATTTAAGAAAAATAAGATTAACACCGACAACATACTATACTCCTGCATTGGAGATTTTGACGGCGACTCAAGATTTGACACAATTTATCTTAAAAAAGAAGATAACACAATAAAAATTGTATTAAAAAGCAAAAGAACAACTAAAACTCAAGATATAAAACTCAATATCGATAATTTTTATTGCAGCGTAGAAGACATAAATGACGACAAATGCGATGATTTTATAATTAATTCAATTGAGGATAACGTAGAAAACATATATATATTTACTTTTAAAGATGCTATTAAAGAGATTCTATCGCCTAATATAATAAGAGACCAAATAAACCTCATAAGAAAAGGCAGCATTTACACAGTATCCTTTGGGGATTACAAAAAACAAATTAACTCCAACGAGGAATTAAACCTTAAACTGCTCTATTCAGAGACCGAATACACAGAACACGGAAAAGCAATTATAACAGAGGGCGTACTTGTAAATAAAAACAATGAACCACGCTACACAATTTCCATCACCTACAAAATAAAAAGCCTCGGAAGTGCCACCCAGGTGAAATGTGACATTTTCCACTTAGAACCATATAAAGTGCCACCCAAGTGAAATGTGACATTTCACACTTAGTTATATAAAAACACTTATTTCTAAATCAAATGACATTCTAATTATAAACAAACCTACTTGTCAGCTGTAACTCAAAAAACCTTTAAGGAATTTTATTTAGCTTCTTCATAGGCTATAACTAATCTTATCTTTTCAACTTCTAAATAGTGCTTTTTAAAATCGTGTAGGAGCTGAATAATTATTTTATTCAGCATCCTCTCACACTGGACTTTGTTTTGTTATGCAAACTCGTCCGCCTCAAGTCAGCCTCATATGTGGTTCTTGTTCATCGAGTCGGAACTTTGCCTCCGGCTTCCTTTAAATTCCACCTCACGATGGACACCCTTGCCATTGGCTAATGGTTCCCACTACCAAGCCCATAGCGGACTTTCACCGCCAAGCTGTCGCCCATGCCGGGCACACATATCAAAAGTCACCCCCATAAAAGCAGGTGACTTTATATTTATATATTATCAAATAAATTATCAAGTACTAAAACTGCAGCACCCTTTATAATTGCATCGCCTTTGGTATCTGCCCTCTTTATCTCGCAGCTTTCAAAAAGGTCTGGTAGTGCATACTTCTTTGCATTTTCAATTGTACCATTTAAATAGTAATCATTAACATCAATTAAATCTCCACCTAATACAATAAGTTGTGGATTAAATGTATTAATTAAATTAGCAACTGCAAGACCTAAATATTCCGATGCTCTATTTATTGCAGAAATAGCCCTTTCATCGCCCTTTAAGGATAACTCGTGTATAGCCATACAATCCTTCTCAAGTCCTAACTCTGCCGCATATCTCTCTACTGCCTTTTCTGAACTAAATGTCTCAATACAACCTCTATTTCCACAGCTACAAAGCGGGCCATCAAAACAAACCTTAGTATGCCCAAATTCTCCAAAGCCATCAGTATATCCCCTCATCTGCTGCTTATTATTAATTAAGGACATACCTACTCCATAACCAATCTTAACACTTATAAATTGATCTACATATTTACCTGCACCATACCAGCTCTCACTAAGTGCCATTGCTCTTACGTCTCTATCCAAAAATGCTGGTACATCAAATATTTTTTCTATATCTGTTCTTATATCTTTATTTTTCCACCCATAATTGGGAGAATATACAATTTTACCCTTTTCAGCATCTACTATACCGTGGGCTGCTATTCCAATTCCAAGTAATTTTTCCTTATTAATTTCGTTTTCTTTAACTAATTCTTCTATACCATCCTTAATGATATTCAATGCCTCTTCATAGGTTGTGTTTGGAGTTGTTTTAACCGTTATCTTATCAATTATCTTTGACTCCATATTTAAAACTGCAGTTCTAATTCTTGTAGAACCTATATGTACCGATAAAATATAATATGAATCAGCATTTATTTTAAGAAGAATTGGTTTTCTCCCACCTGTAGATTGTCCAAGGTCACTTTCTACAATTATATTTTTATTAATTAATTCTGCCGTTATATTTGTGACTGTTGCTGGTGTTAAATTCAATATCTTTGCTATTTCTGCCCTTGATATAGGTCCCTTTAGCCTTATTACATCTATAATGAGACCAGTATTTATTTTTTTCATAAGCTGAAAGCTTCCTGGTACAATATTATCCATAGATACTCCCCCCCTTTTACCATTATAGAAAGAATTTTAACAATTTTCAATGTTAATTTATTTAATAAACCATAACAACTTGCACAAAAACCCAGGTGAAATTTTACACTTTATAGAAAATGTCACAATTCACCTGGGTGGCACTTTTTTATTTTAACTTTTGATTAATAACCTTAATTGTGTTTGGTCCTGCTATTCCATCTACTGTTAATTTATTTGCACTTTGAAAAGCCCTTAATGCAGTTTCAGTAGAAGGCCCAAAAAATGTTGTAGTTGTTGTAATCTTCAAATATCCTAATCTCTTTAATGCCTCCTGCAAATTCTTTACATCTTGTCCACTTGTTCCTAATCTTAACGGCCTTGTATAGACCAACTGTATTTTATTATTTACTAAAGTCTGTGATGTATTTCCCCTACTTGGCGTTGTTGTACCTTTTGTGTCTACCTTATTTGCCGTGTTTTGTGTAGCCTGCTTTTTCAACAATTCATTTATCTTGTTTATCGTTGATTTATCTACCATTCCATCAGCAACAGGCAATTTATTGGCCTTTTGAAATGCAACTACTGCTGCTTTTGTTGACGATCCGAAATAAGTTGTAGTTGCTGTTATCTTTAAATATCCTAATTTCTTTAGTGCATCCTGAAGCTTCTTTACGTCTTGTCCACTTACTCCATACTTTAGTATTCTTGTATATGTCAACTGCTGACTACTATTATTAAAAACACCTATATTTGTTCCTGAATTGGTTGTATTTGTCTGATTAGATGTATTTTTAACTTCTAAATTCATTAATAACTCGTTTATTTTATTAATTGTTTGTCTATCAACTGTTCCATTATCTTTTAAAGCATTAGCCTTTTGAAATTCTGTGACTGCTGCATATGTGGCATTATCAAATACTAATGATGTCGTATTTGCTTTATAGTAGCCTAACTTTTTTAATGCTAATTGTAAGGCTGTCACATCTGTTCCCTGTGATCCCATACTTAAATCTCTACTATATAAAAGTCTTTTTATATCATTATCATTTATAGAAGCTCCTCTTGATGTTTCCTGCTGTCTTTCTACTTTAAATTTTATTTCCTTCTTATCATCAAATTGACTACTACTTAACTTATCCTTTACATAGCATATTACTCTATATTCACCTTCAGCTTTTGGTACATATTGTAATATGCCATCGCTATTTGATACTGTTGTAACTAACTTTTGTCCTAAATAAACATCAAACTTGTAGCTCATAACATCATAACTGCCATTTTCAACATCTGCCTTTATTTTTATTGGCTTATCAACATAAACTTTTTCACTATCAGCAGATATTGATTTTATTGAAGGTAACTTAAAAACTATAAAGTTTGCACCAATCTTGTCATCATATTCATTTTCAGAATCCTTCTTTTTAATAAAATAATTTACATCATAGAAACCTTCAGAGTCTGGATTGAAGTTTATGCTAAAATCATTCCCATAGTCCTTTTCATATATAACTTGTCCATCTTTTTTAATCTGCACTTTATAAACAAACTCATCAAAATTTTCAATACCATCAAGTTTTAAAGTTACAACTTGTCCAACAAAAATATATCGACTTGATATATTTAATTTTAAATTCTTTATAAAACCATTCATTAACCTATTACTTTTTTCAACATCTTCATAATATCTATACACCGCATCTGCTATTTTAAATGCTATTTTTTGTTGCATCTCTGAATTAGTCAACTTTTTCAATTCCTCTGGATTTGACATAAAACCAGCCTCTATCAATATTGAAGGCATAGTAGTATATCTGGTTACATAATATTCTGACTGTTTTGCCCCTCTATTTTTAAAACCTAAGGAGGCTATACTGTCAACCACTAACTTGGCTAAATTTCTCCTATCTTCTTCTAAAATTTTAACTTTAGTCTTTTCAACCTTTAACTTGTTCCCTTCAACATCTTGAATATTTACATAAACTATATTACCCTCTTTAACTTCACCTTTATAAATATAATGTTTACCATTATATTCAACATATTTTGTATAAAAAACCTCAGTTCCACTAACTTCTGTATTTAAAACATCCTTCCCATTTTCTTTTTTAATTGCTTTGTTATTGTGTATACTTATAAACATATCAGCCAAATTAGAATTTGCGATTTTTACCCTCTCCTCAAGAGTAACAGCAACATCATTATTTGGTTCACGTGTATAAATAATATCCGCTCCAAAATTCTTAAGAATATTTGACAGTTTTTCTACTATTGCTATATTTATATTTTTTTCATATATATTATTAACACTGGCACCTACATCTCCATATTTACCATTTTCATAACGTATTTTGGGATCTCCACCGTGCCCAGCATCCAATACAATCTTTTTTCCATCAAGCATACCTGCAAACACTATGTTGGAAGACATTAACATAGCAATAAGCAGACATGTAACCTTTCTATAAAATTTCAACATGTCCACCCCCAAGATATAATTTAATTTAATTAAATTATACATTAAACGACTGCATTCTTCAATAATTTAACAACAATTATTTTAATAATACAATTTTTTCTAAATGATAAAATTATTGATTTATATTTTTGTTGTTATTGAACTTTTTTTTGTAAAAATATAAAAATATTAATTTAAACTTTTTATTTATTGATTTAAAAAGATAAATATTTGAACTAATAAATACAATTATTTCGATAAGAAAATATGAAATAAAAAAATGGGCCGTTTCTCGGCCCTAAGGGGGATGGGGGGTTCTGTTTATGGAAACTACTGTTTCCATCTCAAGGTGGTTTCCTTGAGCTTTCATTATTAATTTTAACCATTCTGCATCTTTTTATACATTAAACAAGAAACTTTTTTAAAATAATTAACGACAAAAATCGCTTATCTTTAGTAAGTGGAAATGAATGTAATTTAACCAAATCAAATATAAAATAACTATATATCAAACACAAATTTAAAATCAACAACATATATGTATTCCTGAAGGCGGAATATCACTTTTAACGTGAAGTAGTTTGCTACAGATGTCACATTTCACCTATGTGGCACTCTTTAATGAGGTACTTAAGCACCTCTGCTGTATCCCTAATTGGCTTTCCTGAGAGCATATCAACACCTGCATCCTTTAGTAAGTCAAGCGAATACTTGCTTCCTCCAGATTTTAAGAAATTCAAGTATCTATCCACATTTTTTCTATCCTCTAATATGGATTTTGCAATGCTAATTCCAGCACTTAATCCTGTTGCATACTTGTATACATAGTATCCATCATAAAAATGTGGTATTCTTGCCCACTCTATACTTATTTCATCATCAATAACACATTCTTTTCCATAATATTTGTTATATAGGTTTCTCCAAATTTCTGAAAGCCTCTCACCATTTAGTGGTTCTCCCTTTTCTGACATAGTGTGGGTTATAAGTTCAAACTCAGCAAATAAAACCTGTCTAAAGTAGGTTGTTCTAATAAGTTCCATAAATTCACTTATAATATATCTTCTTGCCTCTCCCTTTAATTTATCCATAAGATAGAAGTACATAAGCACTTCATTTGTTGTTGACGCAACCTCTGCACAGAAAATTGTATAGTTTGAATAAACATAGGGCTGAGTTTTTCTTGAGAAATATGAATGTATAGAATGTCCAAGCTCGTGGGATAAGGTTAAAACATCATCTAACCTTTCATTGTAGTTAAGAAGAATATATGGTTTTGTATCAAAGGCTCCCCAAGAATATGCTCCAGAATACTTACCCTTGTTGCTATAGACATCTATCCATTTGTTATTGAAGGCCTCATCAAGAATTTTTAAATACTCATCTCCAAGAACCTTTAGGCCCTCCTTAACCATTTGCTTACCTTCATCATATTTAACCTCCATATCAACACTCTCTACAATTGGTACATAAAGGTCATATAGATGAAGTTCATCCACCTTAAGCTCCCTCTTTTTTAACCTCATAAGTTCATCAAGGGAAGGAATATTTTCAGATACTATTTCTATTAGCCTATTGTATAAGGAAACATCAATGTTGTCTGAAAACAAAGCTCCCTCTAATGCAGATTTAAAACCTCTAACAGTTGCATAAAATACATCCGACTTTACCTTAGATGAGAGCATTGCACCATATGTATTCTTATACTTCATAAATCCATTATGAAGGCTCTTAAAGGCATTTTTTCTAAGTTCCCTATCCTTAGATACAATATATTGTGAATAATTATTATTGGTTAACTCATACTCTTTACCATTTGAATCAACAATTTTATCGAACTTCAAATCAGCGAAGCTCAACATCTTAAATATATTTTCAAATCCCTGTGCCATTTCGGCTGTCTTTGAAAGAAGCTCCTCCTCTTTATCTGATAAAACGTGCTTTTTTTGTCTTATCAAATCCTCAAGTTCGTGCTCATAGAGCTTTAATTCCTGTACTTCTTTAAAATATCTATCTATCGTTCCATCCTCAAGCTCTAAAATTTCAGGATATATAAAGGCTGTTGCACTATTATACTCTACAGACACCCTCTCTCCTAAATCTGCAAGCTCCTGCCCCTTTGTATTGTTGTTGTCCTCGTCCCTCTTCATAAAACAATATACAGTTATTTTATCACATAACCTTCCAGCATCATCCCTTAAGGATAAACATTCATATAAAAACTTTGCACCATTTTTAAAACTTCCCTTAAACTTTTTAATCTCCTCAATCATTCCCCTTAATACTTCAACATCCTTTAAAAGACTCTCTTCATTTCCATAAATCGTATCTATATCCCATTTATATTCATTAGGGATATCCTTTCTTTCAATTAAACTGTAATCCATACCAACACCTCCTAACTTAATTATTGCACATTTTATAAATTATTTCCATATACAATTCATAATGGAAAGATTGATTTGACTATATAACCTTATTTTTTGTAATATTAAGATATATACTCTATGATTTAGGAGGATTTTATGTTTGGAGAATTTATAGATCTAATACTTAAATCAAAATTAATAACATCATCAAACATATATAAAAAATTAATAGACTTGCTAAATACACAGGATTTTAAAAACAGCCTGAATGAGGCATCAGTAAACAGGGACTACAGCTGTAAAAGATGCTATAAGTGTCTTGAGGAGATTATAAACATCTTCTACAAAAAAGACGACGACTTTCTATTTGCAGTCTATCAATATGCCCTTTCAAAATCCTTCAGCGAAGCTGTCACTTTAAGTCTTGATAACGAGGATTTTCCAATATTTGAGACATACCTGTTACTGCTCAAAGTTTTTTCAAAATTCCAAAAACTATCCAATGACGGAAGTTTTCAAAGCAGGTATCCTCTATTTTTCTTAGGACTTGATGAGGAGAGAGGTCTTGAGGACCCTTCTGAATACAAAAAATTTGTTGAGGCCTTTGAAGGCGATTATGTTTATGAAATGATGAAACTAAACCAAGAAATAATCGGCTACAACACCCTCGACCACGTATGCGGAGTACACTATCTATCCCTATATATTGCAAGGCAGGCAAAGAGCAAAAATCTACCTATTGACCTTGGAAGAATTTCAGGTGCTGCTGCAGGCCACGACATAGGTAAATTTGGCTGTAAAGGAGTTGAGCTAAAACGTGTTCCCTATCTACACTACTACTACACAGATGTTTGGTTTAAAAAGCACAACATAAACTACATAAGAAATATTGCTATAAACCATTCTACTTGGGATTTAGAGCTTGAAAATCTATCTATAGAGTCACTTATTCTAATATACAGCGACTTTAGAGTTAAAAATAAAAAAATAGACAATAAGGAACAAATGTACATATACACCCTTGATAAATCCTTCGATGTTATTTTAAATAAACTCGACAACGTTGATGAGAAGAAGATTTTAAGATATAAGAAGGTGTATTCTAAGCTTAAGGATTTTGAAAACTATCTTTTAGATTTAGGAATAAACGTATCCTTAGATGACAACAAAATAACTCCATATAAAGATAAGTGCTATTCCCTTATGTTTGGTGATGATATTGTAGAGAATATAAAATACCAAGCAATAAGCCACAATATAGAGCTTATGCATAAATTAAGAAGTGAATTTTCACTTAATGAGATACTTGAAAATGCAAGAAATGCACAGGATTCTCAATCCCTCCGTGCATATCTTGATATAATTGAAGAATATTCAACATACCTTACCCAAAAACAAAAAATTATTACCCTTAGCTTTTTATATGAACAGCTAATGCACAATGAAGAGGATATAAGAAGACAGGCTGCTGAACTTTTAGGGCTTCTTATTGCCTCCTTTGATGAAGAATATAGAAAGGAGCTTCCTGAGAACGCAAGGATAGATAAAGATGATATAGATTCAATCTATCTATTTAAAAGGTATGTTTCACTTATGCTTACCCCAGACCATAAGATAATAGATACATACAAGGAATGGATAGGATATAGCCTTTCTGTTTTTATAAAATCTATATTCAACAAAATAAGTGAAGCTCAAAAATTAGAATACAAATTTGCTCTACAGGAATTCTACTTAAAAGATAATCTATCAAAGGAAATGGAATTATACCTATTAGATGCTGCAAAATATATTCCTCTTAAGAGTGAGGACAGTCTGTTTTATGATTTTTTAATAAAAAGACTTTTATCCGATAGGCACCATATTAGAATAATGGCCCTTGATACCCTATATGTTCAATTGAATAAGAATACTCCATCACCAGATACATTAGGAAAGATAAAGAGGATATTTTTAAATGAAATAAAATACAGTGCAACTGCACCTGAGAACTTCCTTAAGCTTAATATAGCAGAAAAATTAGGAATTGAGAGTATTGTGCTAAATGAATATTTATCCTACTACATAAAAAATCTTGAAAACATAACAGATATATTTTTGAGCAACCTTAAAACCGCAACAAGCTGGATAACCAAAAAAATACAAATAGATATTCTTTTAGATTATGCACTTAAAAACCCTAAGGAGAGGGGGCTTCAAACAGCACTCCACTTCTGCAATCTTCTTAAGGTAAGTGCAGTTGAAGCTGTAAGAAATAAAGCAGGTGAATCAATTTTAAATATAATTAAGTTTTTACCAATGGAACAGAGAAATGAAATTGCAGTAGAGCTTGTTCGTGCCCTTGAGATGGAGGGTTATAGATTTACAAAATATATTCCAAACTACCTTGGTAAAATAATACTCTATCTTCCTGTAGTTGAGCTTAATGAGTTTTTAGATGACTCCTATGAAAAGATAAAGACCTCAAACAACAGGGTTTCATCACTTATATTAAAAACCTCCTCTGTTGCACTTTCAAATATAAACATATATAAAGCACAAATAAACAGCGATGATGAATATAAAAGGATTTTAAATAAATTAATTTCAATAATATTAAGCGGTCTTATAAACTACAGTAGCCAAATAAAACAATTTGCACTAAATTGTATTGGTGTTCAGATTTTTGGCTCAAAAACCCTATCCTTAGAGAATAAAAAGGAAATTTTTAATATAATTGCAAAAAAGTTTTTATCTATAATTGGCCAGTTTGAGGAGGATGAACTTTTATTCTTAGTAAATTCTGCTGCATTAAACCATATTTACAGGTTTATATCTGAACAAAATACAATATCAAAAATAAATTTAAATATACCAAAACGAATTGCCTTTATGCCTGGAACCTTCGACCCATTCTCCCTAAGCCACAAGGAGATAGCAAAGGCAATAAGGGATTTAGGATTTGAGGTATATATTGCAATAGATGAGTTTTCTTGGTCTAAAAAGACATTGCCAAACCTAATACGAAGGACTATTGCTGCCCTCTCTATTGCAGATGAAAACAATATATTCCTATTCCCTGAAACACAGCCAATAAATATTTCAAATCCAAAGGATATAAGAAGGTTAAAGGACATATTTAAGAATTTTGAAGTATACATTGTAGTTGGAAGTGATGTTGTAATAAACGCCTCTGCATATAAAAAACCAAAGGAACAAGACTCCATTCACACATTAAACCATCTAATATTCGAAAGAAGGAGTATAAATGAATACAGCCAAGAGATGTTTGAAGAGGCAGTAAAAAATATAGAGGGGGACGTTATAAAATTAAACCTTCCACCCCAATACGAGGACATAAGTTCAACTCAAATAAGAGATAGCATAGATGAAAATAGGGATATTTCTAATTTAGTTGATCCTCTTGTACAGAGGTATATATATGAAAATGGTTTCTATAGAAGAGAACCTCAGTATAAATCCCTTTTAACAGATTGGCCCTTTGAATTTGAAATTGTTGAGGAATATAAGGAGGCTGTAGTTGAAAAACTTTCACATCTTTTAAGGCTAAATTTCTATGTAGTAAAAGAAAAAATGATGAGGTTTTTTGCAAAGCCCTCTGCAAGGCTTCTTATTGCAATAGATAAAGAAAACGACAGCATAGCAGGTTTTTCTGCCTTCCACTGGCTACGTTCAAACTCCTTCTATATAGAGCTAAATGACACAACCATTTCTAATTTTTTAAGGGAAAATGCAGTAGGAAGAGTTATATTAATTGATGGTATGTATATAGATAAAAACTCAACAATAAAGGAACTACCTCAACTTATCTTAACTGAAACACTATCCTTCTGCATCAGCAAAGACTACGACTATGCTATATATAAAAACTTGCTTGATATAAAGGAAAATTTTGAAATACAAAATCTACTACTTTCAAACGGTTTTATTGAGGTTAAAACCGAAGACATCCATCATAGGTGCTATGCTGTAAATATGAACTATCCGATATCTCTTCTTCTTGATATAGAAACAATTATAAAGGAGCCCTACAGAAATACTGAAACTGTAAAAAATGCAATTATTAAAACAAGGGAAAATTTAAAGAGGGCTCTAACAAAGCTCTATCCTGGACATCTTGTATTAATTTTTGAAAGGGACGTTATATACAAGAGGCTTGTACAAAAAATTTGCAGAGAAAATGGAGTTCCACCCTGCCAAATGGTTCCAAGAACCCTTGGTCCTTTAATGTGCGTTCCCTATGGAAACATATTAAGAAGAAATATTGTACCAAATACAGTAACAAAGGCACTCCATACAGAAAAGCTATTTAATCCTAACCTAAAGACCTTTAAAATAGGACCATACCCTAATTACCTAAGCCTTGAGCTTCAGATAAAAACAATTGCAAGCTTTGACAGACCTATTATTCTTGTTGATGACATACTCCATAAGGGGTACAGAATAAAGGCCCTCGACCCAATTTTAAAGGATGAAAAGGTGGATGTTCATAAGATAATTGTGGGAATATTATCTGGTCAAGGAAAAGAGATTATGGATATTCAAAAAAGAGAGGTTGACTGTGCTTACTTTATACCAAAACTTAGAGCTTGGTTCTATGAAGATGCCCTCTACCCCTTCATAGGTGGAGATAGTTTATTTAGAGGCAGCTACCCCCAAAGAAACCTAATACCATCAGTTAACCTAATACTTCCATATGCTGTTCCAACCTTCCTAAAGGGAGCATCTACTAAGGATATATTTAATCTTTCAAGGGTTTGTATAGAAAATGCAAAAATACTTCTTGAGGCAATAGAACAGGAATATGAAGCCATAAATGAGAGGAGCCTAACCCTTCAAAATATAGGCGACGCACTTGTTTATCCAAGATATCCAGAACACGGAAAGTTTATGTACTACGACCTTACACTTTCACCTTCTGTTTATCTAAAAAATGACCTAGAACAACTGGAAAAACTTGAACCAATTTTGACATAGGAGGAATAAGATGAATATATACAAAAAAAATGGAGACATATTTATATCAAACCATAAATTTAAACTTGATGAAGCCACTGAAAAGGATTTAAAGAATGCAGAGCACATATACCTATTAAAAAAGTCAGGAACAAGTTGTAGGTTTAGACAGGTTGTAAATTCCTTAACGCAAATTGAAGATAGAGAGACCTTAAATTATATAATAAAAAAAGAAGGAAGTTCAGTAGATGATTTAATAAATGGTGGTAAACTATCCTACATCAATACATCCTTTGAAGAATGGGAGGAAATGTATAAAGTTAATCCACTTAAGAAAAAGTACAAAGTTACAGTTGCAGGACTTGGAGACGTTGGAGGAACTCTATCTATTGGACTTAGGCTTTTAGGTTATGATGTGATATCCGAAATTGGAGTTTTTGACCTTGATGAAAATAAGATAAAAAGATGGGAATATGAACTAAACCAAATAAACTATCCAAATAATACTTCCCTGCCTAAAGTTAAACCTGTGTCCTTTGATGAAGTTTTTGATTGCGATGTATTTATATTCTGTATAACAAGACAGGTTCCTGATGTATCTATACAGGATGTTGATGTTAGAATTGTTCAGTATAAAAGCAATGCAGAGATAATATCAATGTATACAGAGGCAGCAAAAAAGGCAAAATATAAAGGGTATTTCTTTGTGGTTTCAGACCCTGTTGACCATCTTTGCAAAAGGGCCTATTTTGAGCTAAATAAAGATTATATTTTTCCTGCTGATAATGTTAAGGGATTTGGTCTTGGAGTTATGTATGCAAGGGCACTATACTATGCTCAAAATATGAATATAGACTATTTTAAGGATATGGGAAGAGCCTTTGGTCCCCACGGTAAAGATTTAATAGTTGCAGATAATATAGAAGACTACAACCACGAACTATCACTTAAACTAACAGAGCTTACTACAAATGCTAATATAGAGGTTAGAAAAACTGGATTTAAGCCCTACATAGCACCCGCCCTGTCCTCTGGTGCCCTATCCATTTTATCCTGCCTTAAGGGAGAATGGCACTACAGTACTGTATCAATTGGAAATGCCTTTTTAGGTATAAAAAACAGAATCACAGAATATGGCGTTGAGATAGAGACATATAAAAATTTAGACGAGAGGCTTTTTGAAAGAATTAAAAAGAGCTATGAAAGGCTGGTAGAGTTTGATGTGTGATACCATACTTATTGCATCAAAAAACAGGTCTGATATTTTAAATAATATGATAAAGGCTTTTATGAAGGACAATGCCTTTGAGGAATACTCACCTCAAAGGCATATAAACCTTAAAAACAAAAAGATTGTATTTGCAGTCGAACTAAACAGCATAGGTGTATGTCCTTATATACTTGATGTGTTAAATACTATAACCCTAAGGGGAAAGGATGCACTTTTAGGCTCAATTGCCTGTGTGCTTATAAAAAGTCCTACACTTCATTATACAAAGAGCTTTTCGCAGCAGATTATATTTATAGCAAATAGCCTTGGCTGTACCTTTATAGGACATCCTGTAGTTGAAGCTATAGAAGGTTTTTTAAACTTTAGAACCTGGCAAAAGAATCTAAATATGCCTCTTGAGGAAATATGTTACTATTTATGCAGAGGGTTATCTGATAGATTCTTTAGTTTTAAATTTTTAAAAAAACAAAACCCTAAAGTATCTGTACTTCACGCAAGCTATAGAGATACATCTAATACCTTAACCCTTTGGTATATGATAAAAAAATATATAGATGGGGTAAGTATATTAGAACACCACGTTGAAAACGGGACTATACAGGATTGTATTGGCTGTCCCTTTAAAACCTGCCTCTATTTTGCAAAACAAAAAAGCTGCTTCTATGGCGGTTCTATTGTAAAGGAAATATTCCCTGCAATAGAAGAGGCAGATGCTGCTATTTTTATATGCCCCAACTACAACGATGCTATTTCTGCCAATTTAAGTGCAGTTATAAATAGAATAACTGCACTCTATAGAAGAAATCCCTTCTATGACAAAATGCTCTTTTCAGTAATTGTATCTGGTAACTCTGGTGGAGATTCTGTTGCAAAGCAGCTAATAGGTGCACTAAATATAAATAAAGGGTTTATACTGCCTCCTTACTTTGCTATAATGGAGATAGCAAATGATATGGGTGAGATAAAAAAAGTTGAAAATATAGAAAATAAAGCACAGGAATTTGCACAAAATATAGTTAGAAGCTTGTGTTGAACTTATAATATTTTAAGGAGGCTCAAATAATGAAAAAAATAGTTCCAATTTTACTTGCTGTAGTATTACTTTTTTCCTCCTGCGGTAAAAAACAAACAGACAACAACGATAATATAAATACAAAACCAACTACAAATGAAACGCAAAACACAAATCAGCAAAAGCCTTCTGAAAATAACTCTTCAAAAACAGAAGATGAAAATAAAGAGGAAGACAATAAAGAGACAACCGGAAAAGATGAAAATATAAAAAATGACGATGTTTTGATAATAGACGCTGATGTTTCATCCCTGAGCAACAAGGAGTTGGACTTTGGTCCCCCTCCTGTAAAAAATAATGAATCACAGTATATGCCAAAACAGACAGTTGAGCTATTTAAAAAATACGACGCCTACTATTTAGGTGATAGGACAAAAAAGGAAATATATTTAACCTTCGACGAGGGATATGAAAACGGATATACAGCAAAGATACTTGATGTTTTGAAGGAGAAAAACGTAAAGGCTGCGTTTTTCGTAACAAGGCCATATATAAATCAAAACAAAGAATTAATAAAGAGAATGGTTGAGGAAGGCCATATTGTAGCAAACCACAGCTCAACACATCCATCAATGCCACAGAAGGCTATAGACTTTGAAAAATTTAAAAAGGAATTTGAAGATACAGAGGCTGCCTTTAAGGATGTTACAGGGCAGGATATGCCTAAATTCTTTAGACCTCCAATGGGAAAATACAGTGAGCTGTCACTATACTATACACAAAAACTTGGATATAAGACCATCTTTTGGAGCTTTGCCCATAAGGACTGGCTTGTAGATGACCAGCCTCCTGTTGAAACAACTATACAGAGGGTTATAGACAGAAGCCATAGTGGAGAAATAATGCTTCTACACGCAGTATCAAAGAGCAACACCGAAGCCCTACCAACAATAATAGATAAGCTTCGTGAAATGGGGTACGAGTTTAAACCTCTGACAGAACTAAAATAGGGTGCAAATGCACCCTTCAGGCTGTTGAAAAAGTTATATATTGATTAGCCCCATGAAGGATTTCTTGGGCAT
>NZ_FQVG01000055.1 GCF_900129265.1 Caloramator proteoclasticus DSM 10124
ATAAGGCTTAAACTAATGAAAATAGCCTCAAGAATAGTAAGAAGTAGTCGCTACATAATATTTAAGCTTTGCAGTAGCTACGCATATAAAAATGATTTTTATGAGATTGTAGCAAATATTCACAAGTTAGAATGAAATTCTTTTATTATTGTTCTTTGATAAGTTCAAAAAGTAAAATTTTATACTATAGGTGAAATCTATTCTTCTTTAATGTAAATATCTGTAATTTATGAAAATTTTATTCATATAACAATTATACTAAGATTTCTTATAAATATTTTTCAGTTTAATTTTTGGTTGGTGAATAATTCAGGCTAAGATTTCTTATAAATATTTTTCAGTTTAATTTTTGGTTGGTGAATAATTCAGGTTAAAGTAATTTTAGGAGAGAGACGGTTTGAAATTGTCTAACAGATTAAATAGGGTTCCAAAGTATATTTTTTCAAGACTCGATGAATTAAAAACAAGCTATAATGCAAAGGGAATAAAAGTGATAGATTTAAGCATAGGTGATCCTGATATAGAAACCCCAGAATTTATAGTAGATTATTTAACTGAAGCATTAAAATATCCTAACTATCACAAATACCCACCATATGATGGTATAGAGGAACTTAAAATGTCTATAGCTAATTATTACAAAAGAAGGTTTAATGTGGATTTAGATTATAAGGATGAAGTTGCTGTGCTTATAGGCTCTAAAGAAGGAATAGCACATATGTTTCTTGCACTTACAGATATAGATGATTATGTTATTATACCTGATCCTGCATATCCTGTTTATAGAGCAAGTGCATATATTGCAGGATGTAATGTATATACAATGCCTTTAACGTATGAAGATAAATATTTGCCAAGATTAGAAAATATATATGAAGAAGTAAAAAGGAAGGCAAAGCTTCTTGTTACCAATTATCCTAACAATCCAACAGGTGCAGTTTCAAACATTGATTTTTTTACAAAATTAATTAAATTTGGAAAAGAAAATGATATATTAATAGCAAATGATGCTGCCTATGTTGAAATTCTATCAAATGCACAAAAGCCTCTAAGTATATTACAGGTTGCTGGAGCAAAGGACATAGCTATAGAATTTGGTAGTCTTTCTAAGTTGTTTAGTATGACTGGTTGGAGAATTGGATATGTTGTTGGTAATAAAGAGGCAATAAGCAAAATTGTTTCAGTTAAATCCAATTTTGATTCTGGTCAGTTTATTCCAATACAGAGGACAGCTGCCTTTGCACTTGATTTTTCTGATGTATATGTAGATTTTATTAACGATATATATAGAGAAAGAAGAAAAATAGTAGTAGATACTCTAAGATCTAAGAATTTAACAGTGTTTGATTCGGAGGGAACCTTCTATGTTTGGTTTAAAATACCAGACAATTATAAATCAGAAGAATTTTGTACAATGCTATTGGAAAAGGCCCACGTTTTAATTACACCTGGAAATGCATTTGGTGATAGAGGAGAAGGATTTGTTAGAATATCATTAACCTGTAATAGTTTAGACTTAAGGGAAGCTATGGACAATATAAAAGCGATAGATTTTTAATAAATCTCCTCCATAATTTATGGAGGAGATTTATAAAATAATCTTGAAAAATTATGTATACATTAGATATAATAAGAAAGAATGAAAAAAATAAAGATTAAAGGTTAGAAGGTGAAATTGTGGTAAAGAGTATGACAGGATACGGGAGAGGGTATTCTGAAATAAACAACAGAGCGTTTACTGTAGAATTAAAATCTGTAAATAACAGATATTTAGATATTAATATTAGATATCCTAAACATTTAATGTCTCTTGAAGATAAAATTAGAAAATTTATATCCTCATATATATCAAGAGGTAAAATTGATGTTTACATATCACAGGATAGATTCAGCAAGGATGACATAGAGGTAAAGCTTGATGAAAATATAGCAAAGGCCTATTGTGATGCCTTCCATATTATGAGCGAAAAATTAAATTTAGAGAATGATATAACAGTTTCAAGGCTGTCAAAATTTCAAGATGTGTTGAGTATTGAAAAGAAGGAAGAGGTTACTGAAGAAATTTGGCAGGTTCTAAGCAATGCTTTAGAAAATGCATTAAATATGTTTATTGACATGAGACAAAAAGAAGGTATAAAATTAAGCGAGGATTTAATAACAAGATGTGATAAAATAGCTGAATTAGTAAATAAAATTGATGAAAGATCAGACTTGGTGGTTGAAGAATATAGGGAAAAAATATATCAAAGAATTTCTGATTTTTTAAAGGATATTGAGGTTGATGAGGCAAGGCTTTTGAATGAAGTTGCATTTTTTGCAGACAAGTGTAATATAACAGAGGAAATAGTTAGATTAAGAAGTCACGTTAAGCAATTTAAGGAAAGCTTAAATTCCGATGAACCTATAGGTAAAAAGCTTGATTTCTTAGTTCAGGAGATGAATAGAGAGACAAATACAATAGGTTCAAAATCAAATGATCTTACTATTACAAACATTGTAGTTGAAATTAAAAGTGAAATAGAAAAAATTAGAGAACAAATACAAAATATTGAATAGGAGGAACAATAATGGCAATAAAATTAATAAACATTGGTTTTGGTAATATTGTATCAGCAAATAGAATCATTGCAATTGTAAGTCCAGAGTCAGCACCTATTAAAAGAATAATTCAAGAGGCAAGAGATAGAGGAATGCTAATTGATGCTACATATGGAAGAAGAACCAGAGCAGTTATCATCACAGATAGTGACCACGTTATATTATCAGCAGTACAGCCAGAAACTGTTGCACATAGATTATCAACAAAAGAAGAAGTAGATGTAATAGAAGAATCAGAAGAATAAAGGAAGGGTAATGCTATGAAAAATAAAGGACTTTTAATTGTTATTTCTGGGCCATCAGGTGCAGGTAAGGGAACAATCTGCAGAGCACTTTTGGAAAAGCATCCAGAAATAAAATTATCAGTGTCTTGTACTACAAGAAGTCCAAGACAAAATGAAGTAGAGGGAATAAATTATTACTTTATCTCAAAGGATAAATTTAAACAGATGATTGATAAGGATGAGTTCTTAGAATATGCAGAAGTTTATGATAATTATTATGGAACTCCAAGAGAAAATGTTGAACGTATATTAAATGAAGGAAATGATATAATATTAGAAATAGATATACAAGGTGCACTTAAGGTTAAAGAAAAATATCCAGAAGGTGTATTTGTGTTTATCATGCCACCTTCAATGGAGGAATTAAAAAATAGAATAAAAAAGAGGGGTTCAGAAACAGAAGAATCTCTTTTAAAGCGTTTTAAATCAGCTTTTCAAGAGATTAATTATGTTGCAAATTATAATTATGTAATTGTAAATGATGTAGTAGAAGATGCAGTTGAAAGACTTGAAGCGATAATTATAGCAGAAAAGTGTAGAGTTGATAGGTTAAAGGGAAACTATATATTTTTGCAGGAGGGATTCTTAAATGACTAATAATACTAATATGATTAATCCATCAATTGTTTCACTATTACAAAAGGTTAGCGATAGATATTCACTTGTAGTAGTTACAGCAAGACGTGCAAGACAGCTAATTGATAAAGCGGAACCTCTTGTTAAAGTAAATTCAAACAAGCCTGTTACCATTGCAATAAATGAAATTAATGAAGGAAAAATTAAGTATGAGAGCTTAAAATCAGGTATAAAATAATTGAGGTGTTTATATGTCAAAAAATGTTGTAATAGGGGTATCTGGTGGAATAGCCTGCTATAAGGCTTTAGATATTGTAAGCAGGCTGAAAAAAAAGGGTATAAACGTATATGTAATTATGACAGAATCAGCAACCGAATTTGTTGCACCCCTTAGTTTTCAATCGTTAAGTCAAAATTATGTTGTGGTTGATATGTTCGAAGATCCGAAAACTTGGGAGGTAGAACATATTTCACTTGCTGAAAAGGCAGATGTTTTTGTAATAGCACCAGCAACAGCAAATGTTATAGGTAAGATAGCAAATGGAATTGCAGATGATATGCTGACAACAACTGTTATGGCAACAAAAGCTCCAGTTTTAATAGCACCAGCAATGAATACCAATATGTATGAAAATAAAATAGTTCAAAGAAACATAGAATTTTTAAAGTCTATGGGCTATTATTTTATAGAACCTGAGTCAGGTAGACTTGCTTGTGGAGCAGTTGGAAAGGGCAAGCTTGCAGAACCAGAAAAAATAGTAGAATATATTGAAATGCTCCTTTATAAAGAGAAGGATTTAGTAGGTAAAAATATTTTGATAACAGCAGGGCCTACAAGGGAGGATATTGATCCTGTTAGGTTTATTACAAATAGGTCCACAGGGAAGATGGGCTATGCTATAGCAAAGGCGGCAAGGGATAGAGGAGCAAATGTAACACTTATTACAGGTCCAACAGATTTAACCCCACCATCCTTTATAGATGTTGTAAACGTATATAGTGCTGAGGATATGTATAGAGCTGTTAGTGATAGATTTGATAAATGTGATGTTTTGATTATGTCGGCAGCTGTTGCAGATTATAGACCTAAAGAAAAAAGTAATATAAAAATAAAAAAATCAGATGATGATCTAAAAATAGAACTTACCAGAAATAAGGATATATTATATGAAATTAAAGAAAAAAAATCAAGACAAGTTGTAATAGGTTTTGCAGCTGAAACAAATGATGTTTTAGAAAATGCAACAAAGAAAATTAAAAAGAAAAATTTAGATTATATTATAGCAAATGATGTAAGTCAAAAGGATAGTGGTTTTGGAACAGATACAAATACTATAAAAATTATAGACAAGTTTGGGAATGTAAAGGACTACCCAAATATGTCAAAATTAGATGTAGCACACACCATTCTTAATTTATTAGTTAAATAAGCAGAAAAAAAAGAGCACTTCTGCTCTTTTTTTGTACTTATAACTAATGATGAAGATATAAATTATTTATAGCTATATAATCTTCTTTTATAAAAGAGGAGCTTTTTATGATGTGGAGGATAATATATGATAATAGCATCTGTATGTATTGATAATCCTTCTAAAGAAATTGATAGGCTTTTTGACTATTCTGTGCCAGATAGTTTGAAGGAGAGTATAAAAATAGGTATGAGGGTAATCGTACCCTTTGGAGCATCAAATAAGCTTATCCAGGGTGTTGTCCTAGAGATAAATGAAAAAAGTGAAGAAGAAATTAAATATAAAGAGATTTATGATATTATCGATGAGGAATTTATTTTACCTCAGGATTTGATTAAACTTGCGTATTTTATGAAGAAAAAATATGTGTGTACATTAAGTGAAGCAATCTATTCTATTCTTCCACCTAAAATGGGAATTTCAGAGTGTATTGAAGCAAAGATAATTACAGAAGATTGTAGTATATGTTCTAAAAAAGAAAAGCAGTTTTTATCAATGTTAAATAAAGATAAATATCTTAAAATTGATTTAAAGTCAATTAATATAAAAAGAGCAGATTTAATAAGTATGAGAAACAGGGGTATTATAGATTTAAAAATAGAAACAAAACAAAATTTAAATAAAAAAACAGTGCAATTAGTAAGACTTAAAGACAATAAAAAGGCAATAGAATTATTAAATAATAAAAAATTAAAGCAACAAAGAAATATTATAGAGTATTTTTTAAATAATAATATAAATGAAATTCTGTTATCTCAACTTATCGATATATTAGGTTGCTCAAGAGTTACAATTAAATCATTAGAAGAAAAAGGTGTAATTGAAATATTTGAAAGGGAAGTATATAGAGAGGTTGCAACAGAATATGCCAATTATCCTAAACACATCTTATCTCATATTCAAAGGAAGGCATTTGAGTCCATATTAAATGAATATAGAGAAGGTAGAAGGGTTTCTTTAATAAGAGGTGTTACAGGTTGTGGTAAGACAGAAATTTATCTTAATTTAGTTGAATACTTTATTAATTTAAATTATGGGGCAATAGTTTTAGTACCTGAAATATCATTAACACCTCAAACCGTTGAGCGATTTAAAGGTAGATTTAAGGATAAGGTGGCAATACTTCATAGTAGGCTATCAGATGGAGAAAGATATGATGAATGGAGAAGAATAAGCCGAGGAGAGGCAAAAATTGTAGTTGGTGCAAGATCTGCTGTGTTTGCACCAGTTGAAAATTTAAAGCTGATAATAATTGATGAAGAGCATGAGTATTCCTATAAGTCAGAACAAAACCCAAAATATTTAACACGCGAGGTTGCAGAACAAAGAGTCAATTTAATTGATGGTCTTTTAGTTTTAGGTTCTGCTACTCCTTCAATTGAGAGCTATTATAATGTTAGTAGGGGAATTTATAATCTGATAGAAATAGATGAAAGAGTAAGCGGTTCAACTTTACCTGATGTACATATAGTAGATATGCGTCAGGAATTAATTACGGGAAATAGGTCAATATTTAGCAGAGAATTATATAGCTCTATTGAAGAAAATTTAAAAAATAATAAACAGACCATTTTATTTTTAAATAGAAGAGGTTATTCTACCTTTGTTTCCTGTAGAGAGTGTGGCTATGTGTGTAAGTGTTCAAATTGTGATGTGGCAATGACATACCATATCTCTACAAATACACTTGAGTGTCATTATTGTGGCCAGACGATGCATATACCAAAACTTTGTCCTAAATGTAAAAGTAAGTACATTAAGCATTTTGGTGCAGGTACAGAAAAAATTGAACAGGAAGTTAAGAGATTATTTCCTTCAGCACGTGTAATTAGAATGGATATGGATACAACAAGAAAAAAGGGAGAACACGAAAGGTTATATAGACTTTTTAAGGAACATAAGGCAGATATATTGATAGGAACTCAGATGATAAGCAAGGGTATGGATTTTAAAAATGTAACTTTAGTTGGAGTTGTTGCAGCAGATACAATGCTTAATCTTCCTGATTTTAGAGCAGCAGAAAGAACATTTCAACTTCTTGTTCAAGTAGCAGGAAGGGCAGGTAGAGGATATGATAAGGGAAAAGTTGTTATTCAAACCTATGAGCCTGAACATTACAGCATACAACTTGCAGCAACACAAAATTATAATGAATTCTATAAAAAGGAGATTGAAATTAGAAGATTTCTAAATAACCCTCCCTTCACAGATTTAACATATTTTCTTTTTACATCTAATAATGAAGAAGAGCTAATAAAAATATGCAAAGAAATAGAACAAGAGGTAAAAAGGGTTATTCCAAGTGATTTTACAATACTTGGTCCAACTCCTAATTTTATTTCAAAAATTAAAAATACGTTCAGATGGAATATGATGATTAAGGGATGTATAGTTGATTATATAGATATTATTGATAAAATAATATATGATAAAACAAGAGCAACATCAGTTAAATATTCGATTGATTTAAATCCATATAGCTTAATTTAAAGGAGTGATATAAAATGGCATTAAGACAAATTAGAAAAGTAGGAGATGACGTTTTAAGAAAGATAAGCAAACCTGTAGTTAAGTTTGATAAAAGGTTAAAGATTTTGGTGGAGGATATGATAGATACTATGTATGAAGCAGATGGTGTTGGATTGGCAGCACCACAGGTTGGTATATTAAAAAGGGTTATAGTAATTGATGTAGGTGATGGACCAAAGGCATATATTAATCCAGAGATAATCTATGAAGAGGGAGAACAAATAGACGATGAGGGGTGTTTAAGTGTGCCAAATAGAAGAGGTCCAGTAAAAAGACCTTATAAAGTTAAAGTAAAAGCTCAGGATATAAATGGAAATGAGTTTATAGAAGAAGGTGAAGAACTTTTAGCACGTGCATTTTGCCACGAGATTGACCATTTAAATGGAGTATTGTTTATTGACAAAATAATTGAGCAGGGAGAGTGATTAAATGAAGGTTGTATTTATGGGAACTCCAGATTTTGCAGTTCCTACTTTAAAAAAATTAATAGAAAAACACGAAGTTATAGCTGTATTTACTCAACCAGATAAACCAAAGGGAAGAGGACAAAAGGTTCAATATTCACCCGTAAAAGAGGTTGCATTAGAACATAATATACCTGTTTATCAACCAAGTAAAATAAGAAAAGAAGTAGAATATATTGAAGAACTTAAGAACTTGAATCCAGATGTTTGTGTGGTTGTAGCTTATGGTCAAATACTTCCAAAAGAAGTTCTTGATATACCAAAGTATGGATGTATAAATGTACATGCATCACTTTTACCGGAACTTAGGGGTGCAGCACCTATAAATTGGTCTATAATCAATGGAAATAGAATTACAGGTGTTACAACGATGATGATGGATGTTGGACTTGATACAGGGGATATGCTTCTTAAAAGAGAGGTTGAAATTTTAGATACAGATACTGCAGGTTCTATACATGATAAGCTTATGATTGTAGGTGCTGAACTTTTAATCGAAACTTTGGAAAAAATAGAAAAAGGTGATATAACACCAGAAAAACAGGATGATTCTAAGGCTACCTATGCTCCAATGATGGATAAGGAGCTTGGGCACATTAATTGGGATAAAAATGCAAGAGATGTATTTAACTTAATTAGAGGGGTTACTCCTTGGCCAAGTGCATATTTTTATTATGATGATATAATGATTAAGGTTTGGAGATGCGAATTAATAGAAGGTGGAAAAAATGATGTGGCTGGTAAAATAGTAGATGTAAGTAAAGATGGGGTTAAAATAACCTGCAGAGAGGGTATAATAGTATTGAAGGAAATACAGAAGCAGGGAAGTAAGAGAATGGATATTGCAACATTTTTAAATGGTAATAGTCTTGAGGCTGGAAAGTTATTAAAATAGGGGTGATTTTATGTTTTATTATGATAGTACTTTTGTCATTTTAATACCTGCCATATTGCTTTCGCTTTATGCACAAGCAAAAATACAGTCTACTTATTCGAGGTATTCAAGAGAGTATTCTTTATCAGGTTTAACAGGTGCAGAGGCAGCAAGAAGGATACTTGATTACAATGGGTTATATGATGTTGCAATAGAGATGATACCTGGAAATTTAACGGATCACTATGATCCCAGGGATAGAGTGCTAAGATTATCCCAAGGCGTATTTCATAGTTCTTCAATTGCAGCAATAGGAGTTGCAGCCCACGAAGCAGGCCACGCACTACAGCATAATAGAGGTTATGCACCACTTATATTTAGGAATGCGTTAGTTCCAGTTGCAAATATTGGTTCCAACCTATCTTGGGTTTTAATTCTTTTAGGAATTTTTTTAAGTAGTGCAGGTCTAATAAACCTTGGAATTTTGCTCTTTACAGCCGTTGTTTTGTTTCAAGTTATAACATTGCCAGTAGAATTTAATGCAAGTTCAAGAGCTTTAAATCAGCTTGATAATTATAATATTTTATATAAAGAAGAGCTTTATAAAGCAAAAAAGGTACTTAGTGCAGCAGCACTAACTTATGTTGCAGCAACTCTTATGGCTATTTCTCAACTTTTAAGACTAATTGTATTGACTCGTGATTCCCGTGACTAATTATGAAGGAGGTTAAACTTCCTTCATAATTTTATATTACAGATTTGGAGGTTAATTATGAAGGATTTGGCACGATACGTTGCAGTAAAAACACTGTGTGATATTGAAGAGGGAGCATTTTCTAATATAAAGCTAAATTATTATTTTAAAAAATATGATATGAAACCTATAGATAGAGCATTTACTTCTGAAATTGTGTATGGTACTTTGAGGAACTTAATAAAAATAGACTATTTTATAAATAAATTTTCTAATATAAAAACAAGTAAAATGACAAAATGGGTACTCAATTCTATAAGGATTGCTGTATATCAGATATTTTTTATGGATAAGGTTCCAGAATATGCAGCAATAAATGAATCTGTTGAGATAGTAAAACAAAAAGAAAAGAAGGCGTCAGGCTTTGTTAATGGTGTTTTAAGAAGTATATTAAGAAACAGGGAGCAATTTAATCAAATTAATGTTAAGGACAAGATAAAAAAATTATCAATACAATACTCACATCCTGAGTGGATGGTAAAAATGTTTATTGATGAATTTAAAGAACAATTTACGGAAGAGCTTCTAAAGGCTAACAATACTACGCCAAACTTAACAATTAGAGTTAATACTTTAAAAATTTCAAAGGAAGATTTAAAGAATATATTAGAGCAAAAGGGAATAAAGGTATATGATGGTGTGGTTGAAGAGGCATTGATATTAGAAGATTTTTCTAATATAGAAAAATCAGAGGAGTTTAATAAGGGGCTTTTTATAATACAAGATGAAAGTTCTATGTTACCAAGTAGGGTGTTAGATGTAAAAGAAGGTATGAAGGTTTTAGATTTATGCAGTGCACCAGGTGGCAAAACAACGCATATTGCACAGCTAATGAATAATAGGGGAGAGATAACAGCCTTTGATATTCATGAACATAAATTGAAATTGATTAAAGATAATTCAAGAAGATTAGGTATAGATATTATAGATGCTAAATTAAAGGATGCACAGATTTTTATGGAGGAGTATACTGACTATGCAGATAGAGTTTTGGTTGATGCACCTTGCTCTGGACTTGGACTTTTAAGAAAAAAACCAGAAATAAAGTATAATGTAAAAAGGGAGGATATAAATAAGTTAACCCTAATACAAAAAAGTATTTTAAACAATGCAGCAAAATATGTGAAAAAGGATGGATTTATTGTATATAGTACTTGTACAATAACATTACAGGAGAATGAGTGGGTAATTGAGGAGTTTTTAAAGGAGAATGATAATTTTGTTTTAGAGGATATAAATGAATTTTTACCACAAGAGCTAAAAACACAAAAGAAATATGTGAAGATATTTCCAAACGTACATAAGATGGATGGATTTTTTATAGCAAAACTAAAAAGAATAAGGTGATATTATGATAGAGTTAAGGAGTTTGAGTCTAAAGGAGATGCAGAATTTCATAGAAGAGATAGGCGAACCTAAGTTTAGAGCTAAACAGGTATTTAAATGGATACATAAGGGTGTTGAAGATTTTGAAAGTATGACAGATTTATCTAAGAATTTAAGGATAAAGCTGTCAGAAAAAGCATACATAAAAAATATGGAAATAGTTAAAAAACAAGTATCTAAAGTAGATGGAACTGTAAAATATTTATTAAAATTATTGGATGGTAATTTGATTGAATGTGTTTTAATGAGGTATAATTATGGTAATTCAATATGTATTTCAACTCAGGTTGGATGTAGTATGGGGTGTAAATTCTGTGCTTCAACAATTGGAGGTAAGATTAGGAATTTAACATCAGGGGAGATGATAGGTCAAATTATAATGGTTCAAAATGATATAAAAGAAAGGATATCAAATATTGTATTAATGGGAGTTGGTGAACCCCTTGATAATTTTGATAATACTATAAAATTTTTAGAGCTTCTAAAGGAACCAGAGGGGCTACATATAGGTATGAGGCATATAACTATATCAACTTGTGGGTTGGTTCCAGAAATTAAAAGATTAGCAGATTTAAATTATCAAATAACACTTGCGATATCACTTCACGCACCCAATGATGAAATAAGAAAAAAAACTATGCCTATTGCAAATAGATACTCTATAGAGCAAATATTAGATGCTTGCAGATATTATATTGAAAAGACAGATAGGAGAATTACCTTTGAATATACGATGATAGATGGGGTAAATGATGAAAGGGAACATGCTGAAGAGTTAGCGGGAAAATTAAAGGGGCTTTTGTGTCATGTAAATTTGATACCTATAAATGACGTAACTGAAAGAGATTTAAAGAGGTCTAATCAAGATAAAATAGTTAAATTTAAGAATATTTTAGAGAGTAGAGGAATAGAAACTACAATAAGGAGAGAATTGGGGACTGATATTGATGCGGCTTGTGGCCAGCTGAGAAGAAGGTATCAAGAAATTTAAAGAGGTGGTTTTGTGTATATATTTTGCAAGACAGATATTGGTAAAAAAAGAGAGTTAAATGAGGATTATGTACTTGTTTTTAAATCCCCCAATTATAGTCTTATGATTGTAGCAGATGGAATGGGGGGACACAATGGAGGAGAAGTTGCGAGTGAAATTGCTTCAACTACAATAAAAGAATATATTTTTAATAATTTTAGTAAAACAGAAGATAAATTAGAACTTGTTAGAGATGCAATTGTATATGCTAACAGTGTTGTATATAAGATTTCAAAGGAAAATGATAATTTAAGGGGTATGGGAACAACGATTACTTGTTGTTTACTTCTTGATAAAAGGGCCATAATAGGTCATGTTGGTGATTCAAGAGCCTATAGAATAACAGATGACTATATTATAAAGGTTACAGAGGACCATTCCTTTGTACAGCAGTTAATAAATAAAGGCACTATTACAAAGGAGGAGGCTGTAAATCATCCTCAGAAGAATTTAATTACAAGAGCAATAGGCGTTGATGAGTACGTTATGGTTGATATAGTTGATTTTGAATTAAAGGATAATGAAATAATACTTCTATGTACTGATGGTTTAACAAATTACATAAGTGAAGAGGAGATAAAGGAGATTGTTTTGAAGGAAAAGGATCCTATAAAAACATTAATAGATACTGCAAATGAACGTGGTGGAGCAGATAACATTTCAGTTATTGTTGCACAAAAGGAGGTGGGGAAATGAATTTAATAGGTACAACCTTAGGTGGACGTTATATAATTGTGGAACAGATTGGTGAAGGTGGAATGGCAATTGTTTATAAAGCCAAAGATCAGCTCCTAAATAGATATGTTGCAGTTAAGATTTTAAAGCAGGAATTTACACAGGATGAAGAGTTTGTAAAGAAGTTTAAGAGGGAATCTATAGCAGCAGCAAGCTTAACTCATCCTAACATTGTATCAATTTTTGATGTAGGTGAACAGGATAACATTTATTATATTGTAATGGAGTATATAAAAGGTCAGACTCTTAAGGAATATATAAAAAGCAATGGGAAAATAGGTTATAAAAGAGTTTTAGATATAACACTACAGATAGCTATGGCGTTAGATAATGCCCATAAAAATGGGGTTGTTCATAGGGATATAAAACCACACAATATAGTAGTTACAGAAGAGGGAACAATTAAAGTGACGGATTTTGGAATAGCAAGGGCTTCAACAGTAGCAACAGTTACTAATACTAATAAGGTTTTAGGTTCTGTGCATTATCTGTCACCAGAACAGGCAAAGGGTGGTTTTAGCGATCATAGAACAGATATATATTCACTTGGTGTTGTTATGTATGAGATGTTAACTGGAAGACTGCCATTTGATGCAGAAAGTCCCATATCAGTTGCTATAAAACACATTCAGGAGGATATTACAGAACCTATCGCAATTGATACTTCTATTCCAAAGACTGTAAATGATATAGTTAAAAAAGCTCTACAGAAGGATATGTTTAAAAGATATCAAAGTGCAAAAGAGTTAGTGGACGATATTATTAAAGTTAAAGAAAATCCTAATGCAGTAATAAATAATTTTGATGAAACACAGTCCACCCGAATTATTGATGTAAAAGAGGTGGATAAGGTATTAAAGAATAAAAAGAAAAAGAGCATAATTAAACCTCTATTTATTACATTATCAGTTTTAGTTGTGTTATTTACAGCAGGATATATAATACTAAGTAAAAATTTTGTTGTAAAGGATGTTGAAGTTCCAAACATAATTGGATTGAATGAGGAAGAAGCAAAATTAAAACTTGAACCTTTAAGATTAAAGCTTGAAGTGGAAGGTAAGGAATACAGTGATAAACCTGAAGGCACTATTATAAAGATGTATCCTGAAGATGGAATAAAGGTAAAGGAAGGTTCGACAATAAGAGTTAAACTAAGTGCTGGACAGAAAAAAGTAATTGTACCAGATTTAAAGGGACTTGATCTTCTTGAGGCAGAAATATTGTTAAAAAATAATGGTTTAAAAAGAGGAAGCATAGAAAGAAAATATAGCGATGAAGTTGAAAAGAATAGAATAATGGATCAGGACCCAAAGCCTAATACTGAAATAATAGAGGGTGCAGAAGTAAATATAGTAATAAGCGATGGTAAGGAAGAAAAGTTTACAAAGGTTCCAATCTTATTGGGCAGAAGTATTGAAGAGGCAAAGGCACAGCTTCAAGCAGCAAACTTAGTTTTAGGGAATATAACCTATGGATATGATTCAAAATATATTGAGGATGTTATAATCTCTCAAGATGTGGCAGCAGGCGTTACTGTCAAAGAAGGAACTATGATAAATGTTGTTATTAATAAAAAAGAACTTGAACAAACTCAAGAAGGACAAAATAACACAGGAAACAATCAATAGGGAGGTTGTACGATGCAGCAAGGCCGTATAGTAAGGGGCATTGCAGGATTCTATTATGTAAAATTAGATGATGGCAGTATAGTTGAGTGCAAAGCAAGAGGAAAATTTAGAAGGGATAAGTTGTCTCCAATAGTTGGAGACAACGTTATTGTTGAGAAAATAGATGATGAAAAAGGCGTAATTGATAGCATTCTGCCAAGAAAGAATGAATTAATTAGGCCACAAGTAAGTAATATAGACCAAGCAATTTTAGTTTTTGCACTAAAGGATCCAGATATCAGCCTTGAGGTTCTTGATAGAGTTTTAGTGCTTACAGAATATAATAATATAGATGCTGTTATTTGTTTTAATAAATGTGATCTTGATGTAGATAATAAATTTGATTATTTAAGTAAAATATACAGCAGTATAGGGTATAAAGTTATTAAAACAAATGGTAAAACAGGAGAAGGAATTGAAGAAATAAAAAAGATTTTAAAAAATAAAACAACAGTGTTTGCAGGTCCTTCAGGTGTTGGTAAATCTACAATATTTAATAAAGTTCAAAACAAGGTAATTATGCAGACAGGAGAAATAAGTAAAAAGGTAAGTAGAGGCAAACATACTACAAGGCATGCAGAATTAATTGACATTGATGATAACACATATTTAGTGGACACTCCAGGTTTTTCATTAATAGATTTATCCTTTATTGAAATTGAAGAGCTTCAAAACTATTTTAGAGAATTTAATGAATATAGTTCAGAATGTAGATTTACATCTTGCCTTCATTTTAAAGAACGAGATTGTATGATTAAAAATAAGGTTGAAGAAGGTGTAATATCAAAGGATAGATACGATAACTATATAAAGTTCTTAACTGAGTTACAACAAAATAGGAGGTACTAATGATGATAAAGATTGCACCATCAATTCTGTCAGCAGATTTTAGTAGGCTTTATGAAGAGATAAAAAAGGTAGAGGAGGCAGGAGCAGATTACCTTCATATTGATGTAATGGATGGTCATTTTGTTCCTAATATTACAATAGGTGCACCGGTTGTTAAGGCAATTAGAAAGAATAGTAATTTAGTATTTGATGTTCATTTGATGATAGAAAACCCTGATTATTATATTGAAGATTTTGCAAAGGCTGGTGCAGATATAATAACTGTTCACGCTGAGGCTTGTAGACATCTAAATAGAACAATACAAAATATAAAAAGCTTTGGCAAAAAAGTTGGGGTAGCTTTAAATCCCGCAACTCCACTTAATGTTTTAGATTATTCATTAGAGTATATTGATATGGTACTGATTATGACTGTTAATCCAGGATTTGGAGGACAAAAATTTATCCCTAATATGGTGGAAAAGATTAAAAAGCTAAAAACCACTATACACTCAAGAGGACTTAATATAGATATTGAGGTAGATGGAGGAATTAAACTTGATAATTTTAGAGAGGTTGTTGAGGCTGGAGCTAATGTATTAGTAGCTGGATCTGCAATATTTGAATCAGATGACATTAAAAAAACAACAAGTGAATTTAAAAAGTGGTGAAAAAATGAAGGCTCTTGTTATAGCACACGGTTACAATTCTAAAGAGGTATTAAAAAGAGAATTTAAGGATGCAGATTTAATTATATGTTCAGATGGTGGGGCAATTTATGCTATGGAGATAGGTATTAAGCCAGATATAATAATTGGTGATTTAGACTCTATTGATAAGAATGTATATGAATATTTTTTAGAAAATGGAATTAAAATAGTTTCCTATCCAAGGGAAAAGGATTTTAGTGATACTGAGCTTTGTGTTGATTATGCAATAGACTCTGGTGCAGACAGTATATGCATAATTAGCGGGATTGGTTCAAGAATAGACCATAGTCTAATAAACATAAGCTTATTATACAAAATAAAAAGTAAAGGTGTAGATGCGTATATAGCAACAGATTCAGCATATATTTATATTTGTAATGATTATTTACAGATAGAAGGAGAAATAGGTGATACATTATCGTTAATACCTTTAACTTTAGAGGTTAAGGGTATAACCACAAAGGGTTTAAAATATAAATTGGTTGATGGCAATATTCGACTGGGACAATCAATAGGAGTTTCAAATGAATTTATTGAAAAAAGTTGCTCCATCAAGGTAAAGGAAGGCATACTTATAGTTGTAAAACAAAAGTTAATATAATTATTTTATAAAAATAGTCTCAATTTAAATATAAAAATCCCATAGTAGATGCATATAATAATATAAAGCAGCTATTATGGGGTTTTTTATATGAATTATAAATTTAAAAGATTGATTTCATATTTTTTAATTGGAATAGGTATAGTATTAATATTGATTTTTCTGCCACTTTGGATTTGTGTAAATGATAAAATCAAAATGTACGAAAAGTGGAAAATAAAAATGTACAAAATTGTACAAGTATTTGGTATCCTTCTTAATGGGAGGGATACCAAATATGATGAATATAATAGCTCAATTAAATATATTAAAAGCGATGGAACTAAAGCCTAATTTTTCAGAACTTGCAAGAGAATATGGAATGGATAGAAGAACTGTAAAGAAATATTTTGAAGGGTATGAAGGAAAACCAAAAACTAAAAATAAAACAAGTAAATTGGACAAATATTATGATGAAATAAAAGCGAAGCTTGCAATTAAAGGAAC
>NZ_FQVG01000016.1 GCF_900129265.1 Caloramator proteoclasticus DSM 10124
ATAGCCTCAAGAATAGTAAGAAGTAGTCGCTACATAATATTTAAGCTTTGCAGTAGCTACGCATATAAAAATGATTTTTATGAGATTGTAGCAAATATTCACAAGTTAGAATGAAATTCTTTTATTATTGTTCTTTGATAAGTTCAAAAAGTAAAATTTTATACTATAGGTGAAATCTATTCTTCTTTAATGTAAATATCTGTAATTTATGAAAATTTTATTCATATAACAATTATACTAAGATTTCTTATAAATATTTTTCAGTTTAATTTTTGGTTGGTGAATAATTCAGGTTAAATTTATTTAACCTATACATATTTACAAAATATGCAGCGACTATAAAATTTATTAGGGCCAATGAAAAATATATGGACATAAAGTAGCTGTTCATAAATTTATCCTTCTTTATTAAGTCATTTGCTTTTCCTATAAAAATTTCTTGGCTCGATCCATATTCATAGGAAGATTTCATATAGATATCTATCTTATTTTCTCCGTTTAAATTAATAAACTCCATTGGTATAAAATAGGTATATCGTGCATTCCAATCGTTATAAATAAAATCATCAAAGGGAGACTCTCCTATTAAATGGCCATTAATATAAACCTTATGTCCTAAGGGTATGCCTCCTATTGATAACGCTAAATTTTCATTTTTTAGGCTATCTGTTAAATAAAAACTCCTGCTAAACTTAACAATTTTATCTTGTTTCTCCTTTTCCCCTAAAACACTTCTTATGTGTATATCCTGAGTAATATAATTTATACCGTCAAATGTGACCTGCCAATTTTCCTTTAAGTCTATATATGTACTTTTTCTCTCTAAAACCTTATGTCCATACCTAAAAAAGGTAATTAATATACTAAATAAAATAATGCCTGCAAGTAGACTCTCAAATAGCCTCTTCAATTTAGCCGTCCCCCTTAAAGCTAAATGGTTTTATTTAATATATTCTATAATTCAATAAAAACTCCTTCTAAAATTAATCAAATATAAAAATGAATATATTACCCTCATCAGATTGTTGACAAACCTACTTATTAGCTAAAGTATGCAAAAGCCCCATGAAAGGATTTCAATAGGCTCTTTCATAAGCTTTAGCGAAATGAGCCGATGCCTAAGAAATCCTTCATGGGGCTAATCAACATATAACTTTTTCAACAGCTTGCTCAATTTTACTATTCTATCTTACCCTTCATAACATCATCTATTCTTCTATTTATAGTGTCAATAGGTGCCTCCAGCATCATTCTTCCATATCTAAAATTAGCTGCTGCTGCCTCTATTATTACTGCTAAATTTCTTCCTGGTTTTACAGGCATTCTGAGCCTTCTTACTGGTATATTTAAAATATTTATATATTCTGGAGTACCAATTCTATCAAAATCGTCCTCATCTCTCCACTTCTCTAAGTGGATTACTAAGTCAACAGTCTTTTCTTCTAATACCGAACTTAAACCATATAAAGACTGTATGTTTATTATTCCAAGCCCTCTAACCTCAAGCATACCTGAAGTTATGTAGGGACTTTTACCATATAAAACCCCATCTACTAATTTAATTTCAACAGCATCGTCACTTATAAGCATATGTCCCCTTTTAATTAGTTCAAGTGCTGCCTCACTTTTTCCTATGCCACTTTCTCCTGTAATCAAAATTCCTATTCCATAAACATCCACTAAAACTCCATGCATTGTAGTTGTTTTAGCAAGTGCTCTATCTAAATAGTTTATTACCTTATTAACAAGCCTTGTTGTTAATCTTGTACTTCTTAAAACCCATATTTTCTTTTCCTTTGCAAGTTCCATAAACTCCCTATGTGGTTGTAGATTTCTTGCAAATATTACACAGGGTAGATCGTATTGAAAATATTTTTCTAACCTCTCTCTCCTCACAGAAGGTTCAAGATTATTTAGATAATGCCATTCAGCATTCCCTACTATTTGTATTCTTGTATTTACGAAATAATCATAATACCCAACAAACTGTAGCCCTGGTCTTATTATATCATTGCAGTTTATCTCTCTATCCTCATTTCCCTCAACTAATACCTCTAAATTTAAGTCCTCAATAAACTTCTTTATTGTAATTGACATAGTAATCCTCCTACTTCAATCTTGCAATTAAAAACATTATTTTCATTCCCATTTTTGAAAATTTGGTTTCGTATTCTGTCATAATGTTTTCTTTAAAATCGCTATTATGTAAATCATAGGTTAAATATTCAATATCAAATCCTGCCTCTTTAAAGTATTCAATTGAATCATTAAAAAAGCCCTCTTGATCCGTCTTAAACCATATCTCGCTCCCCTTCTTTAAAAACTTTTTATACCTTTCAAGAAAGGTTACATAGGTTAATCTTCTTTTATTATGTCTTTTTTTAGGCCAAGGTGTTGAAAAATTTAAATATATCCTTGAAACCTCATCTTTATCAAACACGTTTTCAATAAAGGCAATTTCCATTGGAATCAGTGCAACATTATCTATTTCTTTATTATTCTCATTAAAAACTTCCTCTACTTTTCTTTTGGCATATACAAGCACCTCATCCTTTATGTCTATCCCAACAAAATTTTTGTCCTTTATCTTTACTGCATTTTCTGCGATGAATTTTCCACGCCCACAACCTAACTCTAAATATATTTCATTATCATTTTTAAAAAATTCCTTCCATTTACCTTTATATTGATATGGATTTGTTACTACAAATCTGCAGGCCTCAAGTTCAGGTCTTGCCCACGGCTTCCTTCTTAATCTCATATAGTCCTCCTATGTTTTTGTAGTTAAATATGCATTTTTATTATATCAAAAAATTATTTTTTAGTGTATTGAAACAAAAATTTATTTTTGCCAGTCTGTTGAATAAGTTAGCCCCATGAAGGATTTCTTAGGCATTGCTTCATTTCGCCAAGCAATTCTAAGCTTTTCTTTGTTTGAAAAAGTCCTACCCTCGCGATGCCATCGTCCTGATGGCCGCTCGGCTCGGCACGTCCTGTGCCGAATTACGGACTTTTTTCAAAATCGAAAAGCAAGAATTGCTAAAGCTCATGAAAGAGCCTATTGAAATCCTTTCATGGGGCTTTTTCATACTTTAGCTAACTATTGGGTTTATCAAAAATCTGACAAAATTTATTTTTACCAGATTGTTGAATAAAAAATACTATGAAAAGTTTTCTTTTCATAGCATAAATACTTTTTTGGTGCGGGTGACAGGACTCGAACCTGCACGTTATTAAACGCTGGAACCTGAATCCAGTGCGTCTGCCAGTTTCGCCACACCCGCCTTTAAGTTATATAATTCTAAAATTATTATATTACATTTTTTCTAATATATGCAAATATATAGTAAAATGGTTGTGATAAAATGTATATGGTTTTTCTGAAATAATATTTAATTTTACCCCTTTCCCTTATCTTTTTTGAAATTAGCTTTTGTTTCCTCTTTAAAAGATTAAAATCGTGTTCACTCAGTTTCCTACCTCCATAGTAATAGGCATCAAGAATATCCTTTATCTTGTTTAAATCAATTTGAAGCTGTCCTTCTATTTTTTCGATATATTCCCTCAATGTCATATCCCTTGAATATTTTATGCCATTTAGCTTACCATAAAATACAATAGTATTTAATATTTTACTTAGCCTATCTATTTTAAAGAATACAAATAAATAGATACATAAATACAGTAAAATTAAAATAGCTATAACATATACATAAATTGGATTATTTATTTTCTCTTTTGCTGCTTCTTTCTTATCCCATTGTTCTTTATCTTTAACATCTTCCTTCTCTTTTGATTTATCCTTTTGCTCTATAGGTTTAATTTCTTTATCCTCTTTTTCTTTACCATTCTTATCTTCCTCTAAAAAGAGAGATTGTGGTAGAAAATCTGAAATACTCACGTGTCCTGGAGTTGCATCAAAGGTAACCCAACCCAATTCCTCTGTATAAACCTCAACCCAGGCGTGTGCATTTTTGTTATAGACAATATTTTCTCCCTTAGTTACATTGACTGTAAAGCCCTCTACGTATCTTGTAGGTATATTTGCAATTCTACACATTACTGCCATAGCACTTGCATAGTAGGTACAGTATCCCCTTTTTTCATCAAATAAAAAGTAGTCCACAAAATCTCTATCATCGGGTACAACACTAACATTTTTATCATACTGAAAATTAGATTTTAAATATCTTTCTATTAATGCTGCCTTTACAAGATTACTTTTATCTTTATGTTGTCTAACGATTTCTTCAGTTAAGCTATACACTCTTTGAGGAACTGAATTTGGAACATTTAAGTAGATAGAAAACTGTCTTATATCATATTTTTTATTCAAACTATTCTTCAATAAATATTCTATATTATTATAATCATAATAAATAGAAATTAAATTATAGGTATCCTTTGAAAACAAATTTTTATCTGCTAAAACTTCCCATTCTCCATCAATAGAAAGCTGTCTATTGGAGCTTATATTAATGCTTTGTAGATAAAGTGGAGTAAATATTGTCTTTGTGTTTATATATTTGGGGATTATTTCAAGATTTATGTTTTTTAGCTTATCTCCTTCAAATATATTTACTTCCTTTAAACCATTAACATCAGGAACTGCATTTTTTATCTCTAATTTATTATTATCTATTTTAGTCCACATACTTCCATTATAGGTTGTCTTTACTGTACCTCTTAAGTGAACTTCTCCTAAGGTGGATTGTGACTTTACAATAAAGGCCTTTGAATTATCATCCTCTATAGGTCCTCCTAATTTTTTATCATCCCTTTGATAACCTGTCATTGATAGAGAAAAACTCTTCTGTTCAAAATTTAAAACTCTATTTACTATTGAACCCGATTCAAAATCCAATTCATCTATATATATGTAAGGTTCATTTTTAAAGGGAAGCAATTTGATAAATAGGTTTGTTGCCATAATAAATATAATTATAAGCGTTAACCACCTAACAAAATAACCTCTTTGGAATTTAAAATTATTGTCTATTGTTTTGGTATTTTTGCTGAAATTATTATATCCATATAGCATTAAAAGAGCTGTAAAATATATAACTGCCCTGTTGATATTAACTAAATCATAATAATATAAGCCATAAAAGACAAATAATCCTACAACAAATAAAAATATTGAACTTTTTTTGTTTTTTATAAGATAGTAAACGACTATATAGCTTGGAATAAATAATATTGTTACAAGGCCTATAAAATATCCATTATAAGTTTCTATAAGCCCACCATTTTCTATCAAACTTTGAACAAAAGGAACAAAACCCTTATATAATTCAATAACTCCATTTTTAATTGCAGGATGTATAAAAAGTAATATTATAGCTAAATTAAATATCCTATATCTAATTGAGATAAACAGACAGACAAGAATAAAAACATATATAAAAATCAATAAATAAGAAAAAATCTTCACCTTAAATAAATTTTGAAGGTTCAATATTATTATTATAAAAAGAATTGATTGTATAAAATTGTACCATATAAACTCAAGGGGTTTATTTTTCATACATAAATCCCCCCTTTATATCAATAGAATTTACTATATAAACTATATCGCTATGTTTTTCCTCTGTATCATCACAGCTTACTATATAGAAATTATTTATATATTCCTTTATTTTATTTAATCTATTCAGCTTTTCACTTGAAATACTACCAGTTATATATAAAATTGTGCTGTGTTTGTTTAATTTTATTCTGTCTTTTACTACATCAATAACATCTATACTACCCTCTGCTCTAACAGTTGCAATTAAATTACTTAACTTTTTGAAATCATTTATATTTTTTCCATCTGAAGAATAAAGTTTGTTAGAAACTACATAAAGTGTTGTCTCTACCCTATTCCTTAATAGATACTCTACAATAGAAATACATACCTCCGCTGCAGTTTCCTCTAAATCAAAACTTTTATAAACCTCTGTCATATCAAGTATAATATTTACAGAATTTGTTCCTGATATATCGTATTCCTTTATCTGAAGTTCTCCACGCTTTGCGGATAGTTTCCAATGTACTCTTTTTAAATTATCTCCTACAACATATCCTCTTATATTCCTTATACTTGTGTAATCCTCATTAGTTGAACTTTTAGCCTTATGGGTTCCAAGTGGTCTAAAATTGGGTAGGTTTAAATTATCAATATAATGAATTTTAGGGTAAACATATATACTTTTCCCTATATCAACGCTTTTTTCAAAACAGATTATTCCAAATACATCCCATAACTTAATCTCTATAGGGCCTAAGCTATATATACCTCTGTATTTAAAATTTATTTTATTGTCCATAATAACCTTTTCAAAAGGCATCAAGGAAAAATATTCTTTTTTAAAATCATTTTCTAAAATAAATATTTTATCAACCTCAACAAAGGGTATTGGTAAAACAGATTTGTTTTCTACAACTGTCTGTAAATTGATTTCTTCATCTGTAGTACAGTAGATTCTATCCACCTTTTGATTTGCATTAATATTCCTCTTGCTTAAAATACACCAAATTATTGAAAAAAACAAACTAAAAAATATTAAATAAAATATTCTATAAAAAACTTCACTCCCTATGGTAGCGACTAACCAGACAGAAATAACTAAAATTACTATTGAGGATTTATTTATTTTAAACATATAGCTTTGCTCCAGGTACTTTCACTTCACTTAGTATTTCTCCAAGTATTTTTACCTCTGAATAACCTCTCAGTTTAATTTCTGGTTTTATCGCTATCCTGTGGGATATGACCTCTATAAAAACTTGTTTTACATCATCTGGTGTAACATAATCTCTATCATTTATGTATGCCTTTGCTTGTGATGCCTTCAATAAATGAATAGATGCTCTTGGACTTGCCCCTATAATTATTTCTTCCCTATTTCTTGTCCTTGATACTAAAGATACTATGTATCTTTCAATTTTATCGTCTATATAAACCTCTTTAACTTCCCTCTGCATTTTTAAAATTTCTTCCCTTTTAACAACTTCTTTTAATTCAAATAGAGGATTTTTATTTTTAAATCTTCTTAATATCATTATTTCTTCATCTTCATTAGGATAACCAATACTAATCTTCATCATAAATCTGTCAAGCTGTGCCTCTAAAAGTGGAAAGGTACCTTCATATTCTATTGGATTTTGAGTTGCAAGAACTATAAATGGTTCCTGTAGTTTATAGGTTTTATTATCAACTGTAACCTGCTTCTCCTCCATTGCCTCAAGTAGGCTCGATTGAGTTTTAGGAGACGTTCTATTTATTTCATCCGCCAATATTATGTTACTCATTATAGGCCCAAATTTAAATTCAAACTCTCCTGTTTTAGGATTTAGTATGTTAACTCCAGTAATATCCGATGGAAGAAGGTCCGGTGTAAACTGTATTCTACTAAAATCGCATCCTAATGACTTAGCTAACGCCTTTATCAGCATAGTTTTACCTACCCCCGGAACATCCTCTAATAGAGCATTTCCTTCAGATAAAAGGCATATTAAAACCTTTTCAACAACCTCCTTCTTACCCACAATAACCTCTCCAACATTTTGTATAATATCATTTACTTTTGTCCTATAACCCATTGTAACCCTCCTATACAATTTTACATTAAATGAAATATTTTACTTTAGACATTTAAATTAATTTCCATTTTGGTACACTGCACCAAAATGGAAAAATTTTAATTAACATTATCTACTTCCTCTGAATTTATGGGCTGTTCATTTATTGTATCATTTTGTGTTTGTGTATTCTGTATTACCTTTTTAGTTCCAACTCTAATTTTACCATTTAATACTTTATAGGTATCGTCACCAAGCTTTTCGGTCTTTATTAGCTTTCCATTTTGATATATCTTTCTGTAGGTTCTTACCTTCATACCAGCAATGGGTTTTATTTCTACTACCTTTTGTCCCTCTGGTAGGTTTGGGTCATTTATATACTCAACCTTAGGTTCTGTTCTTTCATAAACTTCAGACACTATTTCTACAGATTGACCTATTCTTTCATTAGCACCATATATATTAATTGTTATTGTTGAAGTTTCAACAACTGCCTCTATGTATATAGGATTGTTGTAATTATTCTTAAATTGAAAATCTATAGAATCTCCTGCTATGGTAGCATCTCTACCTGGTGCCACATAGGCAACAGCAAGTCCGTGGGGCCTTCTCTTTACTATTTCAAAATTTCCAAGCAGTGCCGCATTATACATAGTTGTTGAAACTTGGCATATTCCACCTGCAAGTCCTGGTTCTAATTTTCCATTTATAATAACTGGTGCCTCCTTGTATCCTTGGTTTTCGTTTCTTGGGCCTAATACCTTTATCATTGAAAATACATCCCCTGGCATAATAACAGTTCCTGTTAAATACTTTGCAGCTATTTTTATATTTCCTGTTCTATTTACGTCTGAAGGCTTAAAGGATGTTGTAAAGGATGAAATCTTTGTTGTTATATTAGACAATGCCTCTGCCTTTATTTTGGCTTCAACTACTTTTGTTGGAACTTCTATTTTTTCTATTTCACCCTCTGGCTTTATCTCATTTTTTATAAATTCTATAAGCTTTGGTTCATCTACAGCAATTCCTGATTTTTCAGGGGTTATAATAAATTTACCTGAAATTCTACTAATTTTTGCATCTATTGGTTCTTTATTTATGTCCTTTGCGATTTTTTTAACTTCTCCTTCTAATATTGTAGTATCTGACACAAAATTTAGTGGTATGTTGTATGGATTTCTTTTTAAATTATACCTTTGTATTGTTTTTTCTATAATATTTCCTGTTTTACCATATGAATAGGCCTCTTCAACAGCTTTTTCAATATCATAATGTGCCTTTAACCTTTTAAAATCTATTGAATACTTCTTATCACCATAAAACATATCAATTTTTCTATTTTGTATTTTACTATTGAACTTTTCGTTGAGTAATTTATTTGCCTCCTCCTTAGTCATACCACCTACATATTCATTATTAATATAGATTCCTTCAAATATTTTATTTGATGCTTTATTTGTGCTGTTTAACAGAAATATTACTGACGAAACAATAAAAAGAATTGTTAAAGAAAAAAATATTATAAGTCCATTTCTTAATCCCTTTTTCACCTAATTTTCCCCCTTTATACTTAGCTGATAATTTTTATTATAAAAATCGCAAAGTTCATTTATAGGGCAATCCATACACTTTGGATTTCTTGCAGTACAAATATTTCTACCGTGCCAAATAAGAAGATGATGTGCACTTGACCACATTTCCTTTGGTATGTTTTCCATAAGATGTTCTTCGGTTTCAAGTACATCCTCTGATTTAGCAAGCCCTATTCTATTTGAAACCCTAAAGACGTGGGTATCCACTGCAATTGCATCCTTACCAAAGGCATTGGATAATACGACATTTGCAGTTTTTCTACCAACACCTGGAAGTTTAGTGAGTTCCTCCAATGAGTCAGGTACTTCTCCATTATATATTTCAATTATCATTTTGCTTGCAGCTATTATATTCTTTGCTTTATTTTTATAAAATCCACAGGTTCTTATGTATTCCTCAAGCTCACTCTGCGATATATTAGCAAAATCCTGAGGTTTATTATACTTTTTAAAAAGAACTTCAGTTGCCTTATTTACAGTGACATCTGTTGTTTGGGCAGATAGCATTGTTGCCACAAGCAGTTCAAAGGGAGTTGTAAAATTTAGTGCACAACCTAAATGTCCATATAAATTCTCTAAAATTTTTAGTATCTTAATTACTCTTGTTTTTTCCATAATAATCACCTAAAATAATTTTATGTTAAAAATATTTTAACATAACAGCTATTTTTTTCAACAAACACTTTTAAGGATGGTGTATAATTTGTCTATAAAAAATCAAATAATCGAATTTTCTAAGTCTATTGGAGTTGAATATATTGGATTTTGTAGGGCTGAATATACAGATGATTTTATAAAAAGATTAAACTACAGCTATCATAAAAATTATAACTGTGAATTTCAAACAACTGAAGTTCAAAAAAGAATTAACATAAAAGAATATATGGAGGATGCTAAAACTTTTATTTCTATAGCACTCCCCTATAAAACTATAGAAATTAATAAATCTAAGCCCTATTTTTCAAAATCTTCCTTAGGAAAAGATTATCACATTGTAGTAAAAAATAAATTAAAACTTATTGAAGACTTTTTACAAAATAATTACAACGCTAAAACCCTTTCCTTTGTTGATACAAGTCCTATGCACGATAGAGAAATTGCATATATGTGTGGTATAGGATTCTATGGTAAAAACTCAACCTTGATAACTGAAAAATACGGCTCCTACGTTTTTTTAGGAGAAATTTTAACCAATATATATATTGAACCTTCAACTCCAATGTCTTCTCTATGCGGTAGCTGTGATAAGTGTCTAAAAGCCTGTCCTGTTGGTGCAATTAAGAAAGATTATTTTATTGATGCAAATAAATGTTTATCATACATCACTCAAAAGAAGGATGATTTGTCAGAACAGGAACAAACAAAATTAGGACTTAGAATTTATGGTTGCGATACCTGCCAGGATGTTTGTCCCTTTAATCATAAAGCACAAATTTCAAATATTGAAGACTTTTTACCTGAGGATTGGAATATTAATATTAATGAAGATGATTTTTTAAATATATCTAATAGCCAGTTTAACAAAACCTTTAAAACTACCTCTGCTGGATGGAGAGGAAAAAAAGTACTTCAAAGAAACTTAATTATAGCAATGGGGAACTCAGGAAAAAAGGAATATTTAGATATATTAAAAAGGTTAAATAAAAATGAATATCTTGAAAAATACATAAAAAATGCAATTAAAAAATTGGAGGTGAAGAAATGAAAAAGGGAATTTTAACTAAAATAATCCTAAATGCTGCATCTATATATATTACAGCTTCAATTGTAAAGGGAGTAGAGATTAGAGGTTTTTTAGCTGCTATTGTTGCTGCAGCAATACTTGGTATAGTAAATGCACTAATTAGACCTATTTTTCTACTTTTCTCACTGCCTATTAATTTGATGACTCTTGGGCTTTTTACATTTGTGATAAACGGATTGATGCTTTCTATTGCCGCATCAGTTACACAGGGCTTTTATATATCTAATTTTGGTTCTGCAATAGTTGCATCTATTATAATATCAATCGTTAGTGCTATACTTAATTTTCTATTAGTTGAATAAAGGAGAACTATTATGATTATAGGATATGCATCAATAACTTTAATGCTCTACTCTCCAACTTCACTTAAGGAAAAGAGGCAGATAATAAAAAGCCTAATAACTAAAATTAGAACAACACTTAATGTATCCTGTGCAGAGGTTGACTTAAACGATAAATGGCAGCTTGCTCAGATTGGTATTGCTACTGTGTCTAATGATAGAAGGATAGTTGATACTCAAATTAATTCAGTAATAAGTTTAATTGAGAAGGATGGTAGAGCAGAAATTGTGGATGTAGTGGTGAATACAATATAAAAAGTCCCCCTGCGGGGACTTTTTATATAACATAGTCCTCTAAATATACTATATTTTCTTCTTTACTTCTTACTATCCTTGCAGGTATTCCAACTACTGTAACATTTGGTGGAACGTTCTTTAAAACAACTGCATTAGCTCCAATCTTTACATTGTCCCCAACAGTAATTGGGCCTAATACCTTAGCTCCTGCTCCTATAACTACATTGTTACCTATTGTTGGATGTCTCTTACCCTTATCCTTTCCTGTACCTCCAAGGGTAACGCCGTGGTATATGGTTACATTATCTCCAACCTCTGCTGTCTCTCCAATAACTACCCCCATACCGTGGTCAATAAAAAGTCCCTTTCCTATTTTAGCCCCTGGATGTATTTCTATGCCTGTAAGGTTTCTTGCTATTTGTGATATGACTCTTGCAAGTACAAACATCCTTCTTTTATAAAGTTTATGGGACAATCTATAGAAAAGAACTGCATAAAGACCTGGATAGCAAAGTATTACCTCCAGCATATTCTTTGCTGCTGGGTCCTTCTCCATTATATTCTTGGCCTCTCTATATAATGTTCTAAACATAATAATCACTCCTCATTAAAAAGTTCTGTTGATAGATATCTCTCCCCTGTATCAGGAAGAAGAACAACTACTTTTTTGCCTCTTCCAAGTTCCCTTGCCTTAAGAAGTGCTGCATATAATGCTGCACCTGATGATATTCCAACTAATATACCCTCTTTTTTGGCAATTTCCCTTGCATATTTCATAGCATCCTCATTTGATACGGTAACTATTTCATCTATAATTTCTCTTTTTAAAACCTTTGGAACAAATCCTGCTCCAATACCTTGTATTTTATGTGGTCCTGGGTTACCTCCAGATAATACTGGAGAATCCTTTGGCTCTACTGCTATAATCTTTACATTTTCTACCCTTTCCTTTAAAACCTCTCCAACTCCAGTGATAGTTCCTCCTGTGCCTACCCCTGCCACAAACATATCAATTTTTCCCTTCATATCCTCTATAATTTCTAAAGCAGTTGTCTTCATATGTGCTATTGGATTATATATGTTTTCAAACTGCATAGGCATAAAGTATCCTTTTTCATTAGCAAGCTCATTTGCCTTTTCTACTGCTCCCTTCATTCCCTTTGAACCTTCGGTTAGTATAATATCTGCACCATATGCCTTTAGTATCCTTCTTCTTTCTATACTCATTGTTTCAGGCATAACTAAAATTAATTTATATCCCTTTGCTGCTGCAACCATTGCAAGGCCTATACCTGTATTTCCACTTGTAGGTTCTATTATCGTGTCACCCTTCTTTATTAGACCTTGTTTTTCAGCCTCTTCAATCATAGATAGAGCTATTCTGTCCTTTACGCTACCACCTGGGTTGAAAAACTCTACCTTTACATAAACCTCAGCACTATTTTCATCAACCATATTGTTTAGCTTAACTAATGGTGTTCTTCCTATTGTTTCAAAGATATTATTATAAATCATCTTAACCCCTCCTAAAAAACTAAAATTTTTGATGCATAACACCTCTTAATTAATTTTTTTACAAATTAAAAAACCTTCTACCTCTGTATATACAGAGGCAGAAGGTTTACTTCCGCGGTTCCACTCTGCTTAGGCTAAAAAAGCCTATCTCCTCTTCAGGCACTAACATACCCTATCTCTATAACGGGAGCTCCCGTAACAGCCTACTTCTATTTTCGGCCTAACACTCCAAGGGGCACTTCAATTATACTCTGCTTAGAACTCTCTCAGCCAAGGAGTTCCTCTCTGTAAAGCTTTATATAATTTACTTTCCCTCTTCACCGTGTTTAATTCCTATTAATTTACTCGGATTTCTTATTTATATTATATGCAACAGCATCAAAAAAATCAATAAATATTTTTAAATTTTTTTATGTATTTTTATTTACAAAAAATATGCTTACCAATAACCTTGATGACAGGTCTTGATAATATCCACTTATTTGTTGTCTTTTCGGGGTTGTAATAGTATATAGCTCCACCTGATGGATCCCATCCATTTAGTGCATCAATTGCTGCCTTTTTAGAACTATCAACAACTTCAGCGTTTATTTGGCCATCTACAACTGCTGTAAAGGCACCAGGCTGATAAACTACTCCTGGTATTGTGGAAGGGAATCTTGGATCCCTAACTCTATTTAAAACAACTCCTCCAACTGCAACTTGACCTATATAGGGCTCTCCTCTTGCCTCACCATTTATAACCCTTGTAAGAAGGTCTAAATTTTGAGAACCTGCCCCCGATGTACTTTGAGTTTTGTTTTGCGAAACATTTATTCCAAGTGCCGCTAATGTTTTAGGCCCTACAACTCCATCAGGACTTAGGCCATTTTTTCTTTGAAAGTTTTTAACCGCTGTATAGGTTTGGTATCCATATATTCCGTCTATTGCTCCATTATAATAGCCCCACCTTTTTAGTCTGGTTTGTATTTCTTTAACTACATCTCCTCTTGAACCATAGGAATAGGTTTGGGCATTAATTACACTGGTTGTAATAAAATATGCAAAATACATCATAAATGCTACCCATACAGCTAAAAATGCCTTCTTCAACTTACATCCCCTCCTTCATTATCTTATTATTTCCAAGAAACGATATAAATTATTACAAAAACTCCTTAATTTTAAAAAATAAAAAACTATGATATATTGGTTTTGCCAAATATCATAGTTAAAACTTTTATCTATTATTTTCACATATCTGTTTTAGCTGTCCATTAGAATATTTGAAAAGTTTATAGGCACTAATATTATTTACAACATTAAGCTCTGTAAAATATAGTTCTCCATTTACCAATCTAATATCTTCAATTAGATTGTTGCTTTTATATATGTTGCTATAAACATTATTTTTTGCATCAACCTGAAATATTTTAAATGTATCTCCCGTTCTACAAACTATATATATATAATTATCATCTACTACCACCGAATATATATCTGAAAGTTCTATTTTAAACCTATCTTTATAATCAATATAATAATAATCCTTAGTGTTTAAATCATTATAAACAAGCTTTAATTTTTTTATATCCAAATAATTTATGTATATATCATTGTATTTATAGTTTGTAATTATAGATAAAGCATTATCTTTTAAATTTAATTTGTTTAGTGCTAACTCTAAGTTTTTAAACTCTGTTAAATTGTAAACATTATAGTCCTTTTCAATATTTATTAAATAAAGTCTATCCCTATTATTTTCTGTAACCTTTACTACAGCACTATACTCATCTATATAATTAACATCTATCTTCTGTGCATCTTCTAAATTAAATATAGTATTATACTCACCTGTATTTTTATCTACTGCAATAAGATATAATATTGAGTTTGATATTGTTTTAGTTATTATAATATTTCCTGATATATTATATATTGGATCATATACTTTTCCCTGTATCTTGTCTTTAGTAAGCTTTAAATTTTTAGGTACTTCATCTACCTTAAACTCTGAAAAAATCCATTTGCCATTTTTTAAAATCCAATTATAATTTTTATATCTTATGCCGCTCTCTTCTACTATGTACTGTATATTTCCATTCAAATCGACTATTTTATACTCATTCTCATATTTAAGTGCTACCTTTTTATTATCTGGACACCACTTTATGTTTTCTATTATATTATAGCTTTCTTCCTTAATATCTACATCATAAATATAATATACAAACATAAATACTAAAAATATAGACAATATAATCGTTATTTTCTTCAAAATACCACCCCTTTTAACTCCTCTTAACATTTTATCATATTTTTATTTAAATACCTATTTTCTTTTTATATTATTATTTTTGTGTTATAATACTAAAACAATACAAAAAGAGGTGATTATATGGCAGATTTTCTACCCATAAGCAAAGAAGATATGAAAAAACGAAATATTCAACAACTTGATTTCATATATATTTCAGGCGACGCATACGTTGACCATCCTTCCTTTGGCCACGCTATAATTACAAGGCTTATAGAACACTATGGTTTTACAGTTGGTATAATACCTCAACCAAATTGGAAGAGTAAAGATGATTTTATGAGGCTTGGAAAACCTAAAATTGCTTTTCTTGTATCATCAGGAAACATAGATTCAATGGTAAACCACTATACAGCCCATAAAAAAAGAAGAAATGATGATGCATATTCGCCCGGCGGAAAAGCAGGATACAGACCTGATAGAGCAGTAATTGTTTACTGTAATAGATTGAGGGAAGCCTATAAGGATGTTCCAATAATAATAGGTGGAATTGAAGCAAGTCTTAGAAGATTTGCCCACTACGACTATTGGGATGATAAGGTTAGAAATTCAATACTAATAGACAGTAGTGCCGACCTACTTATATATGGTATGGGAGAAAAGCCTCTTATGGAAATGCTCAATCTTATCCAATTTGGCAAAAATATCAAGGACATTAAAGATATACGCGGAACCTGTTATTTGACATCTGATATAAGCAATTTAAAAGAATATATTGAACTTCCAAGCTTTGAGGCAGTATCTACTAATAAAAAAGAATATGCAAAGTCCTTTAAAATACAGTATGAAGAACAGGATGCCATAAGGGGAAGAACATTGGTTCAAAGGCACGACAACAAATATGTTGTTCAAAATCCACCCTCCTTTCCACTATCTAAAGATGAAATGGATTTTGTTTATTCTCTTCCATACAATAGAACCTACCATCCAATATATAAGCAACAAGGGGGTATTCCTGCATTAAAGGAGGTTGAATTTAGTATAACCTCCCATAGGGGATGTTTTGGTGGATGTTCCTTCTGCGCATTAAATTTTCATCAGGGAAGGGTAATACAACCAAGGAGCGAAGAGTCAATACTAAAAGAGGCAGAAGTATTAACGAAGCTTCCTAATTTTAAAGGCTATATCCACGATGTAGGAGGACCTACTGCTAACTTTAGAAAACCCTCCTGTAAAAAGCAACTTGAACAGGGTGTATGCAAGAATAGGCAGTGCCTTTTTCCAACTCCCTGTAAAAATTTAGAGGTTGACCACTCTGAGTATTTAAATATGCTAAGAAAAATCAGAAAAATTAAGGGTGTAAAAAAGGTATTTATACGTTCTGGAATAAGATATGATTATCTTATGCTGGATAAAAACGAAGCATTTTTTGATGAGCTAATAAAACACCATATAAGTGGGCAGCTTAAGGTTGCACCTGAACATATTTGTAATGAAGTATTAAGCCTTATGGGAAAACCAAATAGAAAAGTATATGATGCATTTGTTAAAAAATATTTTGAGAAAAATAAAAAATTTAAACTAAACCAGTTTTTAGTACCTTATCTTATGTCAAGCCATCCAGGAAGTACATTAAAAAGTGCAGTAGAGCTTGCTGAATATATTAGAGATATGGGATACAATCCTGAGCAGGTACAGGATTTTTACCCAACACCGGGTAGTCTATCAACAGCTATGTATTATACTGAGATGAACCCTCTAACTGGAGAAAAGGTTTATGTACCTAAATCTAAAGAAGAAAAGGAAATGCAAAGGGCCCTATTACAATTTAGAGATCCTAAAAATTATGATTTAGTATATAAGGCTTTAATTAAGGCAGGAAGAGAGGATTTAATTGGATATGGTAAAAAATGCTTAATACCACCTAAAAAATCTAAGGTCAAAAAGGGTAGATGATAAATGGAAAGACAAGTTCTTATTATAGTTAAATCAATCGTTGATAAAAGCTTAATTGGAACGTATTTTTTCTTCTTTTTAAATTCCTGTTTACAAATACTCTTTCCTCCATATCCAGGAGACACCATAACTATTTTTCAGGGGTATTTGACCTATAGGATGGGATTTAACAAATACTTAATGCTTCTTTCTACTATATCTGGTTCCTTCTTAAGCAGTATGTTTCTTTATTACCTAAGCTATGCGAAATCAGACATTGTACTAAACAATAGGTTTATAATTAAATTTTTTAATCTTGATAAAATAAACAAATTAGAGGATCTATTTAAAAAATATGGTGTATTTTTTATTCTAATAAACAAGTTTATTCCAGGACTTGGTTCTCTTACATTTATTGCAGCAGGTATTTTCAAACTTCCACTAATACCTGCTACTATATCTATTTTATTAGCTAATGTTTTGCATAATACAATGCTGTTTTCTGCAGGTGCCCTAACAGGAGATAATATGGAAATAATTAAGGCTTCTATAAAGGAATATTATAGGCTAATCGTTGGAATAACTGTTATAATATCACTACTCTATTTAATAATAAGAAGCAGAATAAAGCTATATAGAAGGTCAGTTAAATAAGCAAAAATATTTATCCCTAATAATGATTACATTAACATTAATTTTTTTACCAAATAAATTAAACTCTTATTAGGGCTCAAGCTGTTGCCAAAACTAATTGTTAGCTAAAGTATGAAAAAGCCCCATGAAAGGATTTCAATAGGCTCTTTCATAAGCTTTAGCAATTCTTAGCTTTAGACGTAGAAAAAGTCCGTAATTCGGCACAGGACGTGCCGAGCCGAGCGGCCATCAGGACGATGGCATCGCGAGGGTAGGACTTTTTCAAATAAAGAAAAGCTTAGAATTGCTTAGCGAAATGAACGAATGCCTAAGAAATCCTTCATGGGGCTAATCAACATATAACTTTTTAACAGCCTGAGCCCTTGTTAGGGCTTTTTTCATAATTCAATTATGATATATACAAAAAAATGTTACCCACTTACAGTAGTGAGCAACATCCTTTTTAATCAAGTTGAACTTATATCTAAAAATGCTGCAATTAATAAAATAACCTCTGGAATTAGTGTCATTGTCTTAAGTTCCATTCCCACATAAATAGAAATAGCCTGAATTAAAAAGATTAAATAACCAATAATATAGAGAAGGTTTAAAGCTTTAAAATAGGCTGAAGTAATTATTCTAAAATAGTTTGAAGCAATAAAAATAAATAATAATGCAAAAAATGCTACTAAAAGAATCAAATAATTCCTATATTCATTACTGCATATGAACTTAAATCCACCATAAAACTTTATAAAGTTATTAGGTATAATGTATATTATATATGCTTCTAATATTAGAAATGCTACCATAAGCAACTTATCTATTAGTCCGATTTCTGATTTTCTATTCAAAATATATATGCAGTATAAGCCTATAGTAAAAAGCACAACTGGTATTAAAGTAAATTTGCCAAGATTAAATAGATAGTTTAACTTTTTAACGCTGAGAAACAGATAAATTAATATATACCTAAAGGAAGATATAAAAAATAATAGGGCTAAAACAACACTATACTTTTGTTTTTTCTTTAGTAGAATATAAAAATTAAATAAACATAAAACACAGCATATAAAAATTAATGAAAATAGAGTTTTCACCTTTTACCTCTTTTATATTGCTACTATTTAATTAATATTATTGACCTGTTTTATTTATAACCTTAAGGCGTAAATATTTTTATCTTTTTAGAAGATATTCTTACATTAAGTGGAAATTGAGGTCCCACCTCTCCATCTATATCTGTCTCTATGTTTTCATCGCATTCTATTTTAAATTCACTGCTTTTTAAGTATATTACATTGCTACTCTCAAGATGTTCTCCCTTTAACATCTTTAAGAATAAATTAAATAGTTCTACAAGATTAGACTGCTTTATTGCAATTAAATTAAGTTTTTCATCATTTGCAGTTGAATCTGGTGCAAGTTTAAAACCTCCTGCACTGGAACCATTTAATATGACAAATAAATATATATTTTCCTCTATTGTTTTTCCATCGCAGGTTATTTTAATTGGAATAGCTCTAAAGTTTGGAAGCTGTTCTATTCCCTTTAGATAATAGGCTACTTTTCCAAGGGTATTCTTTATATTTATGTCAATTTTTTGTGAAACATCGGTTAAAAGGCCTCCTGCTGCAACGTTTATAAAATACCTATCATTAATCTTTCCTAAATCAAATTCACTAAGTTTACCCTTTGCAATTACATCACAGGCTTCTGTTATTTTTCTTGGTATCCCTAAGTGCGATGCAAAATCATTTGCTGTTCCATAGGGGAATATTCCAAGAGGAACATTAATTTCATTTAAAATCATTGCATTTATTACGTGATTAATTGTTCCATCTCCACCTGAAACAAGTATCACATCATAATCCTTTGCCCTCTTCATACTTGTGTATATATCTTCTATTGACATTGTTCTATATGGAGTTACTTCATATCCTGCTAATTGAAGTCTATCTATTACAGCATCTAACCTATTTCTAAAGGATCTATCACCAGAATATGGATTATAAATAAGTCTTGCCTTTTTCATATTATCGCCCCCCCAAATTATATACTACTCAAAATATCTAATCCCTGCAACTGCAGGGATTAGAACATTATGTCATTTGGTTTAGAAATGTCGCTTAATGCTTCACCTGCATCATCGTGAAGCCTGTTTGTTACAGCAATATCTCCAAGTGCCAACATTCCAACAAGCCTTCCATCTTCAACAACAGGAAGCCTTCTTATTTGCTTTTCTGCCATAAGCCTTGCAGCATCGTGAATATCCTTATCTGAATTTATTGTTGTAAGACCAACTGTCATAACATCCCTTGCTAATACTTCACTTGGATTTTTTCCATAGGCAACATCCCTTAAAACTATGTCCCTATCTGTAATTATTCCTACCACTCTATTACCTTCACAGACTGGAACTGAACCTATGTTGTAATTTTTCATTAAATTTGCAACTTCTGTTACAGGTGTATTAGGAGTTACTGTAACAACTTCCCTTGTCATTATATCCTTTACCTTCATTTAAAACACCTCCATATTTAGTATTTCCAGAAGGTGTTTTTTTACTCTAACTCCTTCATATCCTTTATTATATAAGAAACCACCAAAAGTATTATTATTATAGTTATAGGAATAAGGAGACTCCTATAATGCCTTGTATTAAAGGAATTCCCAAAATAATTATATGCAAACATCTCTGGCATAACACCAAGTACACTTGCTAATATAAAATCTCTATATCTTATGGAAGTAAGTCCACAGGCTAAACTTAAAGCATCATATGGGAAAATTACAGGTAGCCTCATTAAAAATAGAATCTTAAAACCATCCTTCTTTAACACTTTATCAAATTTATTCAATTTACCCTTTGTAACTTTATGGACAAAATCCTTACCTAAAAATCCCGCTACATAGTATCCAACAGTTGCAGAGATAAAACATCCAATTAGTGAAACTATATACCCTAAAAACCATCCATATAATATCCCTGAAACAACGCCAAGAACCCAAGTTGGGAATAACATAATAAAGGGTTTTACTGCATAAATAATCAAAATAACAAATATTGAATATTTACCATAGCTCTCTATAAAACTCTTTAGACTTTTTATACTAACTCTATTAAAACAAAAATGCAATTTACTAACTTTAAATAAGTATATTATGGCTATAAATGATATAAATATAGCTATATATTTATATAATCTTTTTTTTGTCAAATATACCACCCCAAAATTGCTTCATATTATTGTAAAAAAGTTTGTTTTTGTTTATAATATATAATTAGTAAATTAAATAAAAATTCTAAAAGCAGTTACATTAAATATTGTATAACATTTTATGTTTTACTTCAATGTAACTTAAATATTTTATTTGGGGTGATTGTTTTGAAAAAAGATTTTATTCCTAATTTATTTACCTTTGCTAACCTATCCCTTGGAATGGTATCTATTATGGCTACCTTCAACAACAATCTAAAGTTAGCAGCAATTTTGATTATGTCAGCAGCTCTACTTGATAGATATGATGGTAGGATAGCAAGAAGAATAGGGGTTTCAAGTGAACTTGGAAAGGAACTTGATTCATTGGCAGACCTTGTTTCCTTTGGTGCTGCACCAGCAATATTAAGTTGGCAATTATATTTAATTAATTTTGGACTTATAGGTTATATCATAACGCTTTTATTTCCAATAGCCGGTGCCTTCAGACTTGCAAGGTTTAATGTAACAAAATTCAATAATGTATTTACTGGTGTACCTATAACTGTTGCAGGTGCAGTAGTTGCACTTGATAATCTAATTGGATTATATAAGCCTCATAGCTATATATCAACTGTTATATTTATTGTTTTTGCTTACTTAATGGTTAGTAAACTGCAAATTAAGAAGTTTTAAATAGGGTTTAATACCCTATTTTTTTTGTAAAATTATTTAAACATAATACATATTATATAACTGTGAGTATAAAATTTTAGGAGGATTCTAATGAATCTTAAGGGAAGTAAAACTGAAAAAAATCTATTAAAAACATTTGCAGGAGAATCAAGAGCAAGAAATAAGTACACATTCTATGCAGAAAAAGCAAGAAAAGAAGGTTTTGAGTTTATAGCAAAGATATTTGAAATAACATCAGACAACGAAAAGGCACACGCCAGAAGAGTATATGATGATTTCTTAAAGGAAAATAAAACTACTGCTGAAAATCTTTTAGATTGTGCTATGAATGAAGCCTTTGAAGCAGAAAAACTTTATAAAGAGTTTGAGAAGGTTGCTCGTGAAGAAGGATTTGTTGAAATAGCAGACTTTTATAAAGAACTTGCAGAAACAGAAGAATATCATAAGATTAGATTTTTAAAGATACTTGAAAATCTAAAATCAGGTAAGATGTTCAAGAGGGATATTCCTGTTAAATGGCAGTGTTTGAATTGTGGATATGTTCACGAAGGAACTGAAGCACCTGAAGTTTGTCCACTATGTGCCTTTAAGAGGGCCTTCTTTGAAATCTACTGTGAGAACTATAAATAGAGGTGAATGTAATGTGTCCTTGTATGATTGTTTGGGTACCAATTAGCTATTTTGAAGATGAAGAGGATATATTTGAAAACAATAGATTTTTTAGAGCTGATGGCAGTGAAGATGATTATGAAAATAAATTAAAATTATATGAGATGATTGATGAGGAATTTAGTGAAGAATATTTAAAGCAATCAAATAGATAAACAAAAGGTGCTGGGCACCTTTTGTTTATTTTATTGCTGCTTTTCAAATTTTTCCTTTGTTGCACCGCATTTTGGGCACTTTTGAGGCCTACATCTTCCTTCCTTTGTTTCTCCACATACTGTACATTTCCAAACAGCCATAACACAACCCACCTTTTGTATAATATAATAAGAGTGGAAATTCCACTCTTATTATAATTCTAATTACATTTTTTGTATTTGTCAATAATAATTATCTTTTAAATATAATTATTATTCTCCCAATACCTGTTTTCTTAATTTAATTCCAGTTGGGGTTGCTGCAATTCCTCCAAGTGCAGTCTCCCTTAATGCCTCCGGAAGTGCCTTCCCTACCCTATACATTGCCTCCACAACTTCATCAAATGGAATAATGCTTTTTATTCCTGCAAGTGCAAGCTCTGATGAAATTAATGCATTTACAACTCCAGATGCATTTCTTTTAGCACAGGGAGCCTCAACAAGGCCTGCTATTGGGTCACATACAAGTCCCATTATATTTTTTAATGCTATTGAAGCTGCGTTAAGGCACATCTCTGGTGTACCTCCAGCCATTTCTACAATAGCTGCTGCTGCCATAGCAGCTGCTGCACCGCATTCTGCTTGACAGCCTCCTTCTGCCCCAGATACGGTTGCATTCTTTGCAATAATCTGACCTATACCAGATGCCGTAAATAGAGCATTTACAATCTCATCTTCAGTTTTGTTTAACTTTTCTCCCGCTGTAATTAATGCAGCAGGTAAAATTCCACAGGATCCAGCCGTTGGTGCTGCAACTATTCTTCCCATAGCTGCATTTACCTCAGAACAAGAAAGAGCTCTTGCCATTGCCTTAACTACAGTATCACCACATAATGTATTTCCATTTTTTCTATAATCCTCAAATCTTTTTGCATCTCCACCAATGAGTCCACTTACTGATTTTATTTCCTTATCAAGTGCCTCCTGTGCAGATGATTTCATCACCTCAAGGGCCTTTTTCATCTTTAATATTATCTCTTCTCTACTTAAGCCCTGAAGCTCTACTTCATTTTCAATTACAATCTCATATATCTTACACTTTTTAGAATTTGCCAACTCCATCAATTCTAAACCTGTATTGTACATACCTTAACCTCCAATTACTTTACAGGATTTATAGCCTTTGCTGAAATAATATTTTCTACCTTTTCAATGACCTTTAATACATATTCGCTTATTTCAGCATCTGTTTCAATTATCATAAGAGCCTCTTTACCCTTTGCTCTTCTTGTAACCCTCATAGTTGCTATATTTATATTTTGACTTGCTAAAATAGCAGTAACCGAACTTATCATACCCTTAACGTCCTTTTGCTTAACAATAAGTGTTGGATAGTCTCCTGTAAACTCTACCTTGTCTCCATTTATTTCTGTTATTATTATATTTCCTCCACCAATAGATGAACCTACAACCTCAAATTTAGTTCCATCCTCTTTATAAAAAACAATTTTTACAGTATTAGGATGAACATCACCTAAATCTGACTCAACAAATTCTATTTCTATTCCCTTCTCTTTAGCTATATCTAAAGAATACTTAAGTCTATCATCATAGGTTTCCATTCCAAGTACACCTGCAACAAGTGCCCTATCTGTTCCGTGTCCACGATACGTCTTTGCAAAGGATCCGTGAAGATAAAATATTACCTTTTTGAAATTACCTCCTGCAATAGACATTGCAACCTTTCCAAGTCTTGCAGCTCCTGCTGTGTGCGAACTTGATGGCCCAACCATTATAGGTCCAATGATATCGAAGGAACTTAAACTACTCATACTATCTTCCTCTCTCTTAAAATTCGACATTATTTTCACTTTAATTTTATCATTTTATTAATTTTTAAACAATAGAAATTTAAAATTCTTTTTAATTTTTATAAGAAAAGACAGTTGCAAATAAATTTGTTTAACAAAATTTAAATTATATTAATATTATATAATGTAAGTCAAATTAGGAGGTATTATTTTAATGAACCCTTTTGATATGATTCCAACAATGATTATGCCAAATATGGTACCTATTATTGTAGATATCGAAGATGACGAAGATGATAGACAAAAAGGTGATTTTGAAGAAAAAGGGCAATTTAATGAGGTCGATAGAATACTAAACAAAATTGAAAAAAACAATCCTGAAATATTTGTGCTGCTAAAAATGTACAATATGCCTTATCCTGTTGCAAGAAGACTTGTGAGAAGAATAATAAGGCTTACATTAAATTATCAAAAATAAATTTGAATAAGTGCCAAGAGACTTGTCTTGGCACTTGTAATTTTATTTTCCTGACACATTGAGTTCTTTAATTATAATACTTGGACTTCCATAACTTCCAAGTCCAACTGGGAGAGCAAGTTCGAAGTCAGAAAGTACCTCCTCTATTTCATTTAAAACGTTATAGAAATTACCTGCTACTGTTATCTGTTCAACTGGTTTTGTAATTTTTCCATCTTCCACAAGGTATCCCTCTGCCGCAAGTGAAAAATCACCTGAAACAGGATTTGCCCCAGAGTGAAGCCCTTGGAGGCTTGTTATAATAAGGGCCTTTTCTTGCATTTTTATTGCTTCTTCATACCCTAAAGTACCCTTTACAATATACATATTAGTAGGTGCAACTACTACCGGTGATTTATAGGTTGATTTAAATCCATTACCAGTTGATTTTACTCCGTCTTTTTTGGCTGTCTTTATGTCATAAAGAAAAGTTTTTAAAACACCATCCTTAATAACTTCCTTTGTATATGTTTCAACACCCTCATCGTCAAAGGAGCAGCTTAAGGGTGCGTCCTTTAAAAACGGGTCGTCTAATATGGTTATTTTATCTGATGCAATCTTTGTGTTTAATTTTCCCTTTAAAAGCGAAAATCCCTTCTGCACTGAATCTGCTGAAAAAATTGATGAAAATGTTGCAAGTAGTGTTGCAGCTGCATCACGTCTTAGTATTACCTTATATTTTGCTGATGGTATACTTTCTGCACCGAGGGAATTAATAGCCTCGTCACAGGCCTCTTTTACTAATTTTTCGAAGTCTATTTTATTGTAGTTAGTTGTTACCTTAAAGCTGCTTCCACTTTTTACATCATCCTTATCCTTTGCAACAACTGCAATGTATGCTACACCTACACCACCCTCTTCTTCTAAGTTAAGTCCCTTTGTATTTACTATTTTTCTTCTTCCTTTAGTAGTTTCTACAAGACAGTAGTTTACAGAATCAATCCTTGAATCATATTCCTTTGCTCTTTTTTCCATAAACATAGCATCATCAATTTTCTTTTTTGCATCAATATCAACATTAACATCCTGTTCAATTTCTTTGTATTTACCTCCTTGATAAAATTCAGGAAGTACATCTGTTTGTGTTTCCTTTGCATTGTTTTTGGCGTTTTTAATCAGAAATTCTATATCCTCCTCCTCAAACTTTTCTGAATATGCATACCCAAGCCTTCCATCATAAATAGCTCTAAGGGAAATTCCTTTATTTTTATTTACATTATACTTATCTACCTCTTGATTGTATATATTCACCTCAAAGCTATCAGAATCTATGTAATATACCTCCATATCACTAAAACCTTCTTCTCTGCCCCTTCTAAAAAGCTCTTCAATAAACTTATTAAGCTCCATATTATCACCTCCTACCTTCTTCCACCAACAGTCATCTTCTTAACTCTAATCATAGGCTGACCTACATTGGCAGGAACGCTTCCACTTACAGAACCACACATTCCCTGTCCTAACTCTAAATTGTTTCCAACCATATCAATATCAAGTAAAACCTCAGAACCCTTTCCTATAAGTGTAGCCCCTCTTACTGGTCTATCTATTTTTCCATCCTTTATTAGATACGCCTCATTTACAGCAAAATTGAAATCACCTGTTACAGGATTTACCGAACCACCACCCATATATTTTGCATATAGTCCATACTCTGTTGACTTTATTATCTCCTCAGGTGTTTTATCTCCTTTTGCAATAAATGTATTTGTCATTCTTGAGGTTGGTGCATACTTGTAGCTCTCACGCCTGCTATTTCCTGTTGGTTTCATATTCATTCTTCTTCCATTTAACATATCTATCATATATCCCTTTAATATTCCATTTTCAATTAAAACATTTCTTTGTGTTGGATGTCCTTCATCATCAATATTTGATGAACCCCAAGCATTCTGAATAGTTCCATCATCTATTGCAGTTACTACCTCTGAAGCAATCCTTTGACCAAGCTTTCCTGAAAATACTGAATGTCCCTTTGCAACTGATGTAGCCTCAAGGGAGTGTCCACACGCTTCGTGGAATATAACACCTCCAAAACCATTATCTATAACAACAGGCATAACACCAGAAGGGCAAAGGTCTGCGTGAAGCATTGTTACTGCAATCCTTGCTGCCTCCTTCGCGTGCCACTCTATATCAACATTATCAAAGAATTCAAACCCCATAAGCCTTCCTGGGCCAAAGAATCCTGTTTGATTTTCATTTCCGTCAGAAGCAACAGCCTCAATAGCCATCCTTGTTCTTATTCTCCTATCCTCTGCAAATAATCCCTCTGAATTTGCAATTAAAACCTTTTTATCGTTATCTACATATCTAACTGAAACCTGCACTATTTCACTACTATAGCTTTTTGCTATAGTATATGCCTCTTTAACCTTTGAAACCTTTTTCGAAATATCAACTGCACTTGGAACTATAGATATAGGATGAGCATTTGTGTAATCAAGCTTGATAAAGTCTCTACTTTCTACATTTTTAACACCAGTTAATGCATAGGATGCATCCCTTGCTATCTTTAAAAGTCCTTCCCTTGATAAATCATTCGTATATGCATAAATGCATTTAAAACCTGATAAAATTCTAACCCCAGCACCATAATCCTTTCCAGACAGTACACTTTCAACCTTACCATCTGTCATATATGCAGTATTTAAATCATTTTGTTCTATGTAAATTTCTGCAAAATCTCCACCTGTCTTTAATGCTTCATTTAAAACTTCCTGTAGTATTGATTTTTCTATCATCCTTACACCTCCCATTATTATATTATCCTAAATTTTACAGGTAATACCTATATATTAACATTTATATTATTTAAATTCAATTATAATGGCAAAAAATAAAAAGGACTTTGCCCTTTTTCAGATTGTTGAAAAAGTTATATATTAATTAGCCCCATGAAGGATTTCTTAGGCATTCGTTCATTTCGCCAAGCAATTCTAAGCTTTTCTTTATTTGAAAAAGTCCTACCCTCGCGATGCCATCGTCCTGATGGCCGCTCGGCTCGGCACGTCCTGTGCCGAATTACGGACTTTTTCAAAGTCGAAAAGCAATAATTGCTAAAGCTCATGAAAGAGCCTATTGAAATCCTTTCATGGGGCTTTTTCATACTTAAGATAACAAAATGGTTTGTCAACAATATGAAGGGCCTTAGCCCTTTTATTATTCGAAACAGCTTCCCCCTATAAATTCCTTTATTATAGAATTCTTTGGAATTATATCCTCATCCTCAACTGATATAAAATATTGCAGGAAGGATAGAAGCCTTTTTGCTTCAATGTAGGCTGGGCTATCCTTTTTAATCTCAAGAAGAAGAGGTTCTGCATACTTTTTAAGTATGCTCATTTCATAAACAAGGGTTGAATTAAACATTGCATCTGCATCCTCTTGGAATGGGAATATATTTTTCTCTTCTCCTCTTCTTACACTTGGCCAAGACAGGATAGTAGCCTCTGCATTTCTTCCCCTTGAACGATTGTCTCTTACAATTCTTCTAAGCAGTCTTACATCCGTTGTGGGTATTCTATTGTGATTATCAATATTTAATTGAGTTAAGGCACTTATATATATTTTAAACTTATTTTCCCTTGGGATTGCATTTGTTAGCATTTCATTTAGTCCGTGTATTCCTTCAATTACAAGAATAGAATTAGATTCCATTTTATATTTATGTCCCTTCCATTCCCTTTTACCTTCTATAAAATTAAAGGTTGGAATCTCTACTTCTTGACCATCTAAAAGTAATGCAAGGTGCTTATTAAATAGCTCTAAGTCAAGTGCATATATTGACTCAAAATCATATTCTCCATTTTCATCAAGGGGAGTTTTTTCCCTATCTACAAAATAATCATCTAATGATATCGGATGAGGCTTTAATCCTAAAACCCTCAATTGAATAGACAGCCTCTTTGAAAAGGTTGTTTTACCTGATGAAGATGGCCCTGCAATTAATACAATCTTTACCTTATCCTTGTTTTCATAAATTTTATCTGCAATTTGAGCAATCTTTTTCTCGTGAAGTCCCTCTGCAACTAATATTAATTCATTCATCTCCTTATTTACAACCTTGTCATTTAATGCACCAACATCTGCAACATCAAGTATTTTTGCCCACTCCTCCGTCTCCTTAAAAACCTTTGCAAGCTTTGGCACATCTCTAAACTTAATTAGCTTTGTAGGATCATTTTCTTGAGGATAAAGAAGCAAAAATCCTGGATCGTGGAATTTTAAATCAAATAGCTTTAAATACCCTGCTGAAGGCACCATTGGCCCATAGAAGTAGTCATAAAGATATCCACATCTATATAAATTTATATAAGCAAGATTTACATATTTTAAAAGTCTTAATTTATCCTTCATTCCATAGTTTTGGAATATCTTTAGTGCCTCCTCCTTCTTAACCTTAATCTTTTCAAAGGCCTCATCCGCATCTATAATCTCCTGCATCCTCTTTTTTATAAGTTCAATATCCTTCTCCTCTATCTTTCTTTCATAGTGTATCTCTCCATATAGAGCCTTATTTAAGGAATGCTCTATAGTAACCTCTGCACCAGAAAATAGATCCTCAACAGCCTTAATCAATACAAAGGTTAAACTTCTTAAGTATGTTTTTACACCGAGGGGACTTTTTAAAGTTATTGGAAGAACTTCAACATCATAGTGAATCTTTTTAGTTAGCTCTTCAATTTCTCCATCTACCATTGCAACAACTGGATCCTTAAGGTCTTTTCCTGTCTTTAATATATCAAGTAAACTACTTCCAACATTTGCCTTTAATATTTCTCCAGTATCCATTCTCTTTACTGTAATTAGTTTTTCCATAGTTATCCCCCTTTTATAGAGTGTAGTTTATTATATGCAATATTTCATTAAATGTTACATTTACAGTTTATTATATTTTACATAAATATTTTGTTTTTTTCTACTTTAGTTTATCAAAAATAATTGCCTCAACATATATTATATTGAAAAGATAAGGGGGGATAATATGAAAACCTTTGCTGTATATACAGCTAATTTAAACTCATCCAGCGTAACTTGTATTGACACAACCACTGATAAAGTTATCGCTAATATACCTGTTGGAAGTAACCCCTATGATGTAGTGGCAACCCACGACGGCAGATATGTATTTTCATTAAACTCTGGTGATGGAACTTTAAGTATGATTAACACAACAACAAATACTGTAGTATCTACAATAACAGTCGGACAATTTCCTATGTCTGGAGTAATAAGCCAAGATGACCTATTCCTTTATGTAGCCTGTCGTGACAGTGAGTATATTGCTGTTGTAAATATCTCAACTCAAACTTTAGTTACTACAATACCTCTTAATTTTAAACCTGTTAGGATGGCTATTACACCTGATGGTAAATATATATTTGTACAGTGTATAAATGCCTTTAATGTACCTGTAATTGATACAGAAACTCTATCTATTATAAAAAGAATTACTCTTCCTACCTCTTTAACCTATACACCAACCGATCTTTTAATGAGTAAAGACGGAAAATATGTATACTTTGTAAGTTACCAAAGGCCTTTTATAGGAATGATATCTGTTGAAACTCTTGAACTTTTAACACCTTATATAACCTTCACATCAGGAGTATTCAATCCAACATCAATATGTACCTCTCAAGATGGGAAATATGTATTCGTTGCAGGTTTAAGCAGAACAACTGGTATGATAATGCAGCTATCTACAGCACCTCCTCTTAGAATAATAAAGACCAAATTCCTATTTGCTGTACCCTATAAATACGAAACAACTCCAGACTCTAAAAAACTTATTACACTTAATCCAACTTCAGGTAGTATAACAATATTTGATATAAACAATCTTGATAGTAATAAAACAGTATATTTAGGAGGTTCTTTAACCGATATTGAAATAAGACCAGAATCCAAAATTGCCTACGTTACAAACCAAAGTTTAAATATAGCAATAAGGGTTGACCTTGAACACGCAAATCCAGTATCTGCACTTCCAACAGGAAACTATCCTATTTCGCTGCACGGTACTTTAATAGAAGTTCCAACACCTTCCTCACTGCTTCTATGTAGAGCATTAAAAGCAGAAACAAATGATATAGAACTTACCAAAAATGCAAGTATTAATATAACTATAACACCTACCCTCGACCAAAGTCCTGAAGCTATAATATATGGAAATATCACTGCCCCAGACAACAATCCTATTGTTAGTGCTTCAGTAAAGGTTCTTACCACCGATGGATATACAATTTATCACGATATAACCGATAGCAAAGGTTTCTTTACAGGAAGACTTCCTGCGGGGAAATATACCTTAATAGTTGTGTCTCCAGACTACAATTTATCCTATGTTGGGGATTTTATATTAGAAGGCGGAGAACAGAAAAATTTAAGCCTACTACTAAATGACAATATGGTATCTAAACTTGGTGTAATATTTGGAGAAGCTTTAGGAAGTACACTTGAAGGAATAGTAAATGGCGGTGCAAATCTTTATAGAAATGAAGATGGAACAGATAGATTATATGTTCACAGTTTCACAAGTATAAACGGAAGATATAGAATAGCATATATACCTCAGGGAATATACACCTTAAGAATTGCAGCTAATGGCTATCTCCCACAGGATTCGCTTGTTGTAATAGATAAAGACTATATGGTAATATCCTCAACCAATAAACTTTCTAAAGATCCTACAAATCCTCAGGGCAAAATATCAGGTACAGTTATGTATAATGGCGTACCTGTTGATAAGTGCCTTGTTGAAATCTATAGACGTGAAGGAGATATGAAATATGTTGTTGCAATAGCTGAAACAAAATCCGATGGTTACTTTGAATTTGGAAGCCTTCCTGCTGGAACTTACTTTATAGAGACATTTAAGCTTATTCCTCAAAACTAATTATTTTTTAAAATTAGTATGAGGACTTCTAAATGCTCATACAGTTTGTTGACAAATCTGTTTGTTAGCTAAAGTATGAAAAAGCCCCATGAAAGGATTTCAATGGGCTCTTTCATGAGCTTTAGCAATTCTTAGCTTTTCGACTTTGAAAAAGTCCGTAATTCGGCACAGGACGTGCCGAGCCGAGCGGCCATCAGGACGATGGCATCGCGAGGGTAGGACTTTTCAAACAAAGAAAAGCTTAGAATTGATTAGCGAAATGAACGAATGCCCAAGAAATCCTTCATGGGGCTTATAACCTTTTCAACAGCCATATGAGCACCTCTAAGTACTACTACTCTATATCTTTTTTACATTTTTGTAATCTATACAATGTCTCCTCTTTCCCTATAATCTCAAATACATCAAATAGAGGTGGTGATACCTTGGAGCCTGTTACGGCAATTCTAAGGAGCATAAAAAGTATTTTAGTCTTTGTGTTTATTTCTTCACAAAGTCTCCTCATCTCTTGCTCTAAATATACCTTATCCCAGTTTTGTATCTTTTCTAAGTGTTTTATTGACTCATCTAAAAGCCTTATTATTTCATCCTTATCTATTTTTTTAATTGATTCTATTATAAAATCTAAGGAATACTCCCTTGGACTTTCATAAAACATCCTAAAGGCATCCTTTGCCTCATCAAGCCTCTTTAGTCTTTCCTGTTCAACTTCAATTATTCTCTTTAATTTTTTATAATCCTCCTCTGTCTTTTTAAAATAGTCTTGTCCTTCGATAAAGGGTAAAATAAGCTCATATAATTCCTCTACACTCTTTCTTCTAATGTAGTGCCCATTATACCATTCAAGTTTTTTAAAATCAAAAACAACATTTGAATTATTTATATTGTCTAAACTGAACTTGTCTATCATCTCATCTATGTTTAAAAACTCTTGACCATCCTTTGGGTTCCATCCTAAAAGCACTATAAAGTTCAATACTGCCTCCTTCAAATAGCCCATATCCCTATATTCACCAATATAAAGTGCACCATCCCTTTTTGAAATCTTGCTCCTATCTTCATTTAATAAAAGTGGAAAATGCACATATTGTGGAATCTTGGCCGAAAGCGACTCTAAAATTAATACTTGGCAGAAGGTATTAGGTATGTGTTCTTGGCTTCTCAAAACGTGGGATATATTCATTAAATAGTCATCTATTGCCGTTGCAAAGTTATATGTTGGAACTCCATCTGATTTTCTTATGACAAAATCCCCCATCAAATTTCCATCCCACTTAAGTTCTCCCCTTACTGCATCATTGAAGGTTATTATTTTATTAGGAACTTTAAATCTTACAACAGGTTTTAACCCTTTATTTAGTTTGTCCTCTATCTCTTCCTTTGTTAAATTTCTACATCTTCCTGAATATTTTGGAGGAAGCTTTTGTTCAATCTGCCTCTTTCTTTCCTCCTCAAGTTCCTCCTCACTACAAAAGCAGTAGTAGGCATATCCTTCATCTATCAATTTTTGTATGTATTTATCATAAATATCTAATCTTTCTGACTGCCTATAGGGGCCATAGGGGCCCCCTACATCTGGCCCTTCATCCCAGTTTATTCCGAGCCATCTTAAACCTTCAAATATCCCCTCCTCAGACTCCTTTGAATTTCTTTTCATATCGGTATCATCTATTCTTAATATAAACTTTCCATTATTCTTTTTGGCAAAAAGATAATTATATAATGCATTTCTTGCAGTACCAACGTGACAGTTTCCAGTTGGACTTGGTGCAATTCTAACCCTAACCTCCATCTATAACACCTTCCTATTTAAATTTTTTATATCATTTTCTATTATTTTTGTTAAATAAGAATCTCCTGAAACCTTTGTAATTTTTAGTGCTAAGTTTAATATTTCCTCCTTATCTTCACTACTACAGTAGAGTGCATTTGCACATTCCTCTAAAGCCTGTTTATATCTACCTCTACCAAAATATTCCTCAGCCATAATTTTTCTAAGCTTAGCATCATAGGGGTCAATCCCCCTCATTAATCTTCCCTCTAATAAATCATCATAATCATACATATCCTCAACAAAAAGAGCCACTTCTCTATGGGCATCCTCTGGAATATCTATAAAATCCTCCTGCCAATAACTGTATCCTGTTAGGCACAAGGATTTTTTAAGCGATTTTTTTAAATATGTATAACCATCCATTTTGCCTGAAAAAATAAGGTGTCTCCCAAGTATATAATATGGTGCAAAATAAGTACCGCAGGCCTTTATAGCCATATTTATATAGCTAACTCCCTTTTTAAAATCTCCATTTTCAAGAAAATATTTGCCAAGATAACATAGGCTCTGTACTGCTTTTTTATCTCTATTTACCATAAGCCTATGATAATCTATTTCAGACTTGTATTGTTTTATTTCGTTAAAATCAAAACCATAATCCTTTGATAAAATCAAACATCTTTCAATGCACTCCTTTGAGGCATTTATATTCTCCTCAAAGGAATATTCATCAACACCATTAATCGATGCAAAATAATCATCCAGCATACATCTATATAAAAATGACTCAAAGTTTGAAGACAAAATCACAAAATTAGAAGTTTCGTGAAGGTATAGCCCTATAAAATAATCATTTACATCAGGGCCATATTTATAAAAGCAGTATAAATCACCATTGCTTATGTCCCCAAAGGGAAGAAGCCTAAAATCCATCTTACCGGGAATTCTTAAAATATTTGCAGATATGTTTTCTGGATATTCAAATCTACAACTTCCAAACTGAATATCTCCACCATATCTATATATAAATTGTTTATATTCCATAGGTAAAAAATACCCATATTTCATTTCAAATTTTTCCAATCTCCCTTTTGCCATACCTTAGTTCCTTTCCTTAAAATGTACTAATTAAATTATATTAATAATCCTAATAATTTACAAGCAAATTGCAAACAATTCTAAATAGTTAAAATTGAATTATAGAGGTTAAAAAAACAATTTTATTCAAATAATACAACATAGGAGGCGAAATTATGGTTGTATTTGTTCGAACAATAATTTTATATATATTCGTCACCCTTGCAATGAGACTTATGGGTAAAAGACAAATAGGTGAGCTTCAGCCCTTTGAACTTGTAGTTGCACTAATGCTCTCAGAACTTGCAACGCTCCCTATGCAGGATACGGCTATACCTTTGATTCACGGAATAATTCCTATCCTAACCTTAATGACACTTGAAATACTAATATCCTTTTTAACCTTAAAGGTTGAATTTTTTAGAAAGCTTTTCTGCGGAACCCCTGATATTCTAATAAAACACGGAAAAGTATCTGAAGAAGAGTTAAGAAGGCAACGCTTTAACTTAGATGACCTGATTGAAGAGCTCAGAATGATGGGATACCTTGACATTGCAGACATTGAATATGCAATACTTGAAACCAGTGGAAAACTCAGCATAATCCCTAAAGCAGAAAAATCGCCTGCAACAAGAGAGGATTTAAACTTAAATCACCAATCTGTAAAGTTGCCAGTTAGTATCATACTTGATGGGGTTTTAAATAAAAAGAATCTATCCATAACTGGTCACGACCTTAATTGGCTTATGGAAAATTTAAAAAGTAAGGGTATTGAAGATATTAAGGATGTGTTTATTGCTATGATAGATTCTAAAGGAAATCTTTTTATTCAAAGGAGGGATAAGGATGAAGAAAAGAATAAAAAGTAATATAAAGACATCACTAATCATCCTCCTTCTCTTTTCATCTATTACATCCATAGGATTATTAGTAAATAATTTTTTAAATAATACATCTTATTCTTTATTAAATTCAATATGTGTTATACAATTAAATATAGAACACGATAATTGGGATGTATCATATAACGAAATTATGAAACTTAAATCTGAATGGGAAAAAGACAAAAAAATTTGGAGTGCTCTAATTCACCACGATGAAATAGATAAAATATCTGAAAATATGGAACTTCTTATAGAATATATAAAGGCTAAGGATAAAACAAATTCATTAAGTCACATTGCTGTATTAAAAAATTATATAGAACATATACCTGAATTGGATAAACTAAGCCTCCAAAATATTTTTTAAAAAAATTATTTGCTTACGCCCAAAAATGTACTATAATATACATAGTGCCTAATTGTCCCATAGGGACTATTTGTGTCCCATAATACATATAAAGGAGGATTTACAATGCCACTTGTTACAACTAAAGAAATGTTTAAAAAAGCCTATGAAGGCGGATATGCAATTGGTGCTTTTAACATCAACAACCTTGAAATACTTCAAGGTGTTGTAAAGGGTGCAAAGGCTAAAAATTCACCAGTTATACTTCAATGCTCAACTGGTGCACTTAAATATGCAGGCCCAAAATATCTAAGAGCTATGGTTGAGGCTGCTGCTGAAGAAACAGGAATTGATATAGCACTTCATCTTGACCACGGCCCAGATTTAGATGCAGTAAAACTTGCAATAGCAAGCGGATTTACTTCAGTTATGTTTGATGGTTCACATTATGATTTTGAAGAAAACATAAGAAAGACTAAGGAAGTTGTTGAATATGCACACGCACACGGTGTTGTTGTTGAAGCTGAACTTGGTGTGCTTGCTGGAGTAGAAGATGACGTGGTTGCTGCTGAGCACGTTTACACTGACCCAGACCAAGCTGTTGAATTTGTTGAAAGAACTGGATGTGACTCCCTTGCAATAGCTATTGGTACATCCCACGGTGCCTTCAAGTTCCCACCAGATTATGAACCACAACTAAGATTTGATATACTTGAAGAAATACAAAGAAAGCTTCCAAACTTCCCAATAGTTCTTCACGGTGCATCAGCAGTTGATCCAGAAACTGTTGAAATGTGCAACAAGTTTGGTGGAAACATTGCAAACGCTAAGGGAATTCCAGTTGAAATGCTAAGAAAGGCTGCTTCAATGGCTGTATGTAAGATAAATATGGATACAGATTTAAGACTTGCTATGACAGCCGCAATAAGAAAGGTATTTGCAGAAAATCCAGCTGAATTTGACCCAAGAAAATACCTTGGTGCTGGTAGAGATGCTATACAAAAGGTTGTTGAATACAAGATCGAAAACGTTCTTGGTTCAGCAAATAGACTATAATATAAAGCAGACCTATATGGTCTGCTTTATTTCAATTATTTTTTTGCATAAGAAACTATTGAGTATTCCCCTCTTTCAACATTATAAAAGAGGTACTCCCCTTGTGAGTTTGTTCTTGTATATTTTATAAACCTTCCATCCTTTGTTTGAAGCACAACAAGTGCATCCTTAACTCTATTACCCTCACTATCTACTATAACACCACTTATAGTACCATAAATCATATTAGGTTTAATTTGAGGATATATAGTTAATGAATTAAGTCCAGGTCTTAAGCATATTTTTTCTTTATAGTAAAACATATTGTTTTCTGCCTTAATAATATATATTCCGCTTGCAACCTTATCAATAAAAAAAACACCATTCTTATCTGTAACAGTTCTTTCACATAGTGTAAGTATTCCATAATAACAGGAATATAATTCTACTTGACACATATCAACTGGTTTATTATTAAAAACTACTCTTCCAACAAAAATAGATAGTATATTTTCAAGCTTATTCAATATTATTGTTACGCTTAATTTTTGTCCATCAAATAAAAATATATTCTGAAAGTCTGATGTAGAATACCCTTCACAGGTTGCAAATATCTTATAGCAATTCTTATTATCAAAAATAAATAATTTAAAATTTCCATATCCATCAGTAATTGTATGTTCAATTGGATTAGAAAACACATCTAAAACCTTAACACAGGCACCACATATACCCTGCCCCTTTGAATTGATGACTCTTCCTTTTATAATTTTTACAGTATTTTTTCTTTCTTCTATCCTCCCATCAATTCTAATCTCATTATTCATAAAATCACCACCAATTCCACCTACTACATATTATTCACAACATACCTTTTTTTGTCATATTATATTACAGGAAAGAAAAAGGAGTATTTTCTATGCCAATTGATATTAGAAAGGTAATGATGTACTTTGAAGAAAAGTTCAATTTAATATACAGTAAACTTGATACTTTAAACAACTCCTTTTGTATATGTGAAACTATTACTAAAAGTATTACAAGGGAAGAGACGATTATAATAAAGCCTACCACTCAAAATATTATAATCAAGGACATAATTGTATCTTCTACATTTGATGACAATCCTATGTGTGAAATTAAAGTAAACTTTGGATTATCCTATGTAATATTCGTTATAACAAAGGAACAGCCAACTCTACACATAAATCTAACAAATGGAATACTACTTAAATACAATCTACCTGCTACAGCAAAGATTGAAAATGGTTGTAGCAGTGCATCCATAACCTTAATATACAAAACTCTTTAGGGGGGATATAAATGTCAAATCAAGTAAGTGACCTATATATTTTAGGTCAATCAGTTGCAAAGCAGCTTACAGGTATAGGACAAGAAATTCGTATTGACCTTGACCTACAGCCAAACCCAAACATTGACTCAGGTACAATTATAGGTACTATTAAGGATGAAAATGGAAACCCAATACCTGGTGCAATAGTAAAGATATTTGATGCACAGGGTAACCCAATAGCCCACACCTTTACAGATGCACAGGGTAATTATACCTTCTCTCCATTCCCTCCTGGAACACAATACTATATATCTTCAATTGCTCCGGGATTTATATTTTCACCATTACAACTATTTGCACTTCAACCACGACAACAGCTTCAAATTGACATTACACTTACCTCTGACCCTAAGGCAAACCTTTCTATTATTGCAGGTGATGTATTTACAACAACAGGTGAACCAATACAGGATGCCATAGTTCAGCTATTTAAGGTAAACCAAGATCAGACAGAAACACTAATTGGAACAACATTTACTAACCAGACAGGACAGTTCCTGTTTATGGATGTAGACCAGGGAACCTATAGGATACGAACAAGTAAATTTGGATATATAAGCGATACTTCAACTATATTAATAGATGCAAATAGAATGATAGGTAAACTTGTTATCACTCTTAACGTTGATCCAAATGCTTCAAAGGGTACTATCTCTGGTTATATTAAGGATGATAACAATCAACCAATTGCAAATGCTGTTGTTACTCTTTACAGGGTTGAAGCTGATGGTAAACTTACACCAATTAAATTTACAAGAACTAATGCTCAAGGTATGTATCTATTCTCAGACGTTCCAAACGGTAACTACAAAGTTAAGGCTAATAAATTATCTGTATAACAAAAAGTGCCCAAAAAACTGGGCACTTTTTACTGTCCTTTATTTTGTTCACCTGTATTTTGGCCATCGTTATTTTGCTGACTTGTCCCTTGGTTATTTTCTGAGTGGTTACTCTCCTGTTCATTTCCACCCTGATTCGATTGACTACCTTGATCAGCATTTCCTTGGTTATTGTCTTGTTTATTGTTTTGCTCCGTTGTTGTATTTTGCTTATCTTTATCACTACTATTTATTTCGTCTTGTTTTTTGTTATCTATATAATCATCAACATCCTGTGAATCTGTCTTCTTTTTTGTCTCTTCCTTTGGTATTTCCAATTTTATAACCGGTGGTTTCTTCCCTCGTTTATCAATAGGCTTGTCTTGTGAATGATAGTTGTTTACCATATAAATAGGTGCATTTGATGAAGCTCCTGATGCTGAATATAAAAACTTTTCAAGCATAATAGCATTCTTTTGAAAATCAGGTATTAAAACACTCATACCATTCACATAGGTATCCTCAAAGGTATAATCAAAGGGCACCCTTGCCTTTTCAACTGGTGTATTTCCAAATTTATAGGCAGTGTATCCTATATTCATAAGTTTAGTTGTAGGAATATTTGTTTTTATATATGGAAGTACTGCCTTTGCTAACTCTGGCAGTTTAAATACACTTACACCTCTAACCTTATCAATTAAAAGTCCTAATACCTTTCTTTGTCTCTCGGTTCTCTCATAATCTCCATTACCTACTTTTCTTATTCTACAATAGGAAAGTGCCTGTTGCCCATTTAGTTTTTGATAGCCAGGTGCTGTAAGTAAAGTTGAGTTTTTGCCATTTACCTCTTTTATATATTTATTGATTTCATCTACTTCATAATCCTTAACCTCAACCTCTATTCCTCCAAGTGTATCAATAACATCTTGGAAGGCATTAAAATCTATGCAAATATAATATTGAACGTTAACCTGAAAATCCTCATATAAAGTTTTCATTAAAAGTTCTGGCCCACCTAATGTAAAGGCAGCGTTTATTTTATGAGGCCTGTACCCTGGTATTGGAACATACATATCCCTCATAAAGGATGTAAGTTTTATTGTTTTATTGTTGGTATCTAATGTTGCAAGTATTATAGAATCTGTTCTTGCAGCCTCTCCCTTTTCTCTTGCATCAATTCCTATTAAAAGTATATTTATAAAACCTTTTTCTTCTTCATATTCAAACTTTTGCCTTTCCTCTTCAGATGAAAAGAAATCCTTTGGAGTTGGAACGTGTATTGTATCATTTATATAGCAAAAAACGCCCAAAGTTAGTCCAATTAAAACAATTAATGGAATCAATATATATTTTAGCTTCTTCATATTAACCTCCCTAATGATAGTATATACCTAATATATTATGCCACAAAAATATAAAGGAGACAATTGAATTATATGAATAAAATGTAAAAAACTCTTAAACTACAATTAAAAATTTAAAAGGTTGAATTATATAAAAGAATAGCCATTTTGTTGTATTTTCTCAACAAAATGGCTATTATATGCTTTATTTATTTGTAAAAATCACATAATCATAGGGCTTGAGTTGATATTTTTGAACTCCGTTTTCTGTAACTTCTCCAGCATTTCCCTTGATTATTTTGTTAAATCCATTGTCATTAATTAGTTGCTTATCAATCAGTACATTTTCTTCCCTTATGTTTACAATAACAAGTCTCTTCTCGCCATTTTTATCCCTTATAAAAGAAACAGCAAGGGGTGTTGTATCAAAGGAGACTATATCTCCATATTTCATTACATCATCGCTTAATCTAAACTTAATAAAATCTCTATAGAAGTTAAGTAGTGAATTTGGATCCTTATCCTGTTCTTCTACAGATGGTGAATACTCTCCTACATTGTGTTTTATTAACTCCCACTTTGTTTGTCCTTGGCCAGTTGTTCTATACCACTTAAAGGGTTCCCTTATTTCTTCATCTGGTTTATGCCCCTTCATTCCTATCTCTTCACCATAATATATAAATGGATTTCCTGGTAAACTTAAATAAATTGCTGCTGCTGCCTTGTTCTTTTCTACACTATCAAGCCTTGACATAACTCTATCCATATCGTGGTTTGTTAAAAATGGTGCATCTACATAGTCTTTGTACTCTGCTTTATATGCATCATAGGTATACTTTAATCTTTGAGAGAACTTTGTAGAGAAGCCTGTGTTTAATGCCTCAATTATTTTTTCTGCAATGTTGAAATTGAAGCAGGAATCAAAGGCTGTAAAGAATGGTGCTATCTTTGATTCTGAATCCCAAACCTCCCCAACTATATATGTATCATTTTTAACGCTTCTTACATAGTTTGAAAATTCCTGCCACCAAGCAACTGTGTCCTTAAACCTCTTACCATCGTATATATGCAGTGCAGCATCTATTCTAAATCCATCAACACCTTTATCTATCCAAAACTTTGCTGCATCCTTTATTTCCTTTCTTACCTTTTTATTATCAAAATTCAAATCTGGCATCTCTGACCAGAAGGTAGCATAATAATAGTTTTTACTGTCCTTAGTATGCCAAGCCTTTTGTCCTATACCTGAAAGCTCTCTTAGATTTGTATCCTTATCTGACCAAATATAATAGTCCTTATACTTTCTGTCTCCCTTTAAAGCCTTTTCAAACCAAGGATGTTTGCTGCTGGTATGGTTTGGAACAAAATCTAATATTACTTTTATTCCATTTTCGTGTGCCTTCTTAACTAAATTTTCAAAGTCCTCCATTGTACCAAAATCCTTGTTTATTCCCTTATAATCCGTAACATCATATCCGTGATAGCTTGGTGATGGATATATAGGATTTAGCCATATTGCATTTGCTCCTAAACTTTTTATATAGTCTATTTTTTCAGCAACTCCCTTTAAGTCTCCTACTCCATCTCCATCAGAGTCATAGAAGGACCTAACAAAAATCTGGTAAACTACAAGTCCATCCTGTTTTGTTCTTGGTGCAATCGTTTGCTCTTTTTTAAAAAAGCACCCTACACTTGATAGTAGAGCAGCTAATGCTAAAAATAGTGCTAAAAATCGTTTTTTCATATTCTTTTCCCCCTGTTATATAAATTTATTAGTTTTAACATCTCCTCATCTGGTGCTATATACCCTGCCTTTTTACCCTGTTTGTTATATAAAAAAACATATCTATCCTCATTGCAATTCCAAGGTATAAACAAATTCTTCTTTGTTCCATCTAAAACCTTTATTTCACTTTCTTTACCGAAGGCTTCAAACTCCTTAACATCAATATCCAATAGTGTTTTTCTCTTTTGTTTGTTGTATATCGCATCTATTTGAAGGTTTCCATTTGTAAATATATACTCATATTCTGTATACTGCCTATTTCTCATATACAGCATTAAATATGTAATTATACTTAATAGTATAAAACCTATAAAAAACTTAATATTAAATGTAAACAAAGTAAAAAGCAAAGCTATTGAAGAAATGAATCCAAAAGCATAAATCAATACATTAAAGACTCCATAGAGACTATTTTTTTCTGTTCCTAAATGTTGCTCATAGAACTTGTCCATAAAAACTACCTCCTAAGTTTCGCAATCTTCGTAAATATTATATCATATAAATAGAATAATACCTGCAAAATTAAAAATAAAAATAATGTAATAAACTTCATATGACTTGTAATATTTATTGTAAATATATTTCCGCTTACCATATATACTAAAAATAAAATTGAATTAAACCACAAAAACTTAAACAATATTTTTTCCCTCCGGTTTAATGAAGACAGTTCTATAAAGTAGTTTATTATTGGATAGATACCTAAAAAGCTGTATATAATCCAACACAGACTATTACATCCAAAAATATAAAGTAAAATTAAAGAATAAAAATAGGCTATAAATCCAAAACTCACTCCACATTTTTTTATTGGATATGATAAAATAAAGGTTGTTATCAATATAATTATTAAGTTTAAAAATAATATATTGTTTAGTTTTTGTGAAGTTATCATTATCATAGAAGTTAGTGTTCCAACCAAAATTGATATATTTAAATCTCTCCTCATTCTATACACCCTTAAGCTAAAATTATAAAAAATATTAATAATATTTTACAATAATTTAAATAAAATTTCTACACTTTATTTTGGAGGAATTGCTATGAAGGAAATAGAGGTTAAAGTTTTAAATGTTGATTTGGAAAAAATAAAGGAAAAACTAAAATCTTTAAACGCAGAAAAGGTTAAGGAGGAAAATCAAAAAAACTACTTCTTTAGTCTGCCAAACGGGGAAAATGGCTATGTAAGAATAAGGATAATAGAAGATTTAATAGATAGAAAAGAAAAAATTACACTTTGCATAAAAAAAATATTTAAAACTGATTTTGCAAGACAAAATATAGAACACGAATTTGAAGTATCTGATTTTAATGAATGCATAAATTTTTTAAATGAATTAGGTATAAATGATTTTAAAAGGGAAGATAAGCATAGAGAAAGCTATATATTAAATGGTACATTAATAGAATTTGATACTTGGGATAAAAAAGTTTTCCCTATCCCATATATGGAAATTGAGGCTCCAAGTATTGAAGCTTTGGAGGATATATTAAAAATTTTAGACATACCAAAGGATAAAATAACATCAAAGGGACTTTTGGAGATTAAAAGGGATATGGGATTAATTTAGCTACATATTGTTAATAAAGCGACATTTATCACCTAAAATATAGTGGTAGGTAAATGTCGCTATTATTTATATCTAAACAAAAGCCTATTAAAAAAATGATATATAGATTTAAACCGATAAAGATTTCTTAGACATTTTTTCAATTATATTTCTACTTTAGCAGTATCAAAACGGCTGGAATAGTTACTACTGATAAGATAGTTGTTAAGAAAACAACCTTTGAGGCATATTCTGCATTTCCTCCATATTTTTCTGCCATAATAACAGTATTGGCAGCCGCAGGCATTGCTGTTATTATTACTGGAATGTTTAAATAAAAGTCCTTTAATCCAAATAGGTTCAAGATAAAATAAACTATTAAAGGAATTGAAATTAATCTAATAAAGGAACCAAAATATACTGAATATCCTTCAAAAATTGATTTTATCTTGGCATCTGCTAAAGTAGAACCAATTATAATCATAGAAAGAGGAGTTGTCATTGAACCGACCATTTCCAGAGTTTTAATAATAGGTGTAGGAAGTTCAACTGAGAAAAGGAATATGATTAAACCTATAAAAACTGATAATATTCCTGGGTTTAATATTGCCTTTCTTAAATTTTGTTTGTCCCCTCTGCCTGAAAATATAAAAACTCCAGCTGTCCACATCAATATATTAAAGGGTATATTAAAAAGTGCCGCATAGAAAAGTCCTATTTTACCATAAATACTCTCTACAACAGGATATCCCATAAAACCACAGTTTGAAAATACAGTTATAAACCAAAGAACTTTATATTCATCCTCATTAAACCTTTTATAAATTATACTTCCTAATAAGAGTAAAACTGTATGGATTACCGTTGATATTAAAAATAGTTTTATGCCTAAATTCAGCATATCCTTTGAGAATTTAAAATTGAAGGAGGCTATAATCATAAAAGGGAGTGTAACGTTTAATAAAAGCTCTGAAAGACTTTTATTTACCTGAAGATTTATAAATCCCCTTTTTCTTGATATATAACCCACCACCATAATTAAAAAAAGAACGATTACTTGAGTTACTATTGTATTCATCCTTTATCCTCCAAATTACTTACTATATTTTTTAAAAACAGTTCATATATTTCCTTATTAAATTTATTAAGTGCGATTGGTTTTAGGTTGTTATCGGTAAATCCGTGTACTGTATAACCTTCTGCTAAAAGTGTTCCTCCTCTATATACTTTATATCCAAATTTTACCTTAACTCTTGAAACTTCTAAAATACTTGCTTCTATTTCAATTAAATCATCATAATAGGAGGGACTTTTATATTTTACATTCACCTCTACTACAGGAAGCATAAGTCCTATTTCCTCAAGATGTCTATAATCAAATCCTAAACTCCTTAAAAGTTCTGTTCTTCCTACATCAAACCAAACTATGTAATTGGAATGATATACAATACCCATCCTATCAGTTTCCTTATACCTTACTCTAAACTGTGTCTTCATTTAAATCACTCCCTTCAATATATAATTTATCATAGTTTATGTTAAAAAAACATAACAAAATTGATTTTTAAA